>JAZURK010000175.1:0-7474 GCA_045606165.1 Christensenellaceae bacterium | reverse complement strand
AATTTTACTTTTAATCCCTGGCGTTAACTGGGTTACTGAAGTAGTTGTAAGATGGAGTCACGCTTTAAGAGTTAAAAGTTTATTCAAATACATCGTTGCAATCGTAGTAACTATACCGTCTGGTATCGTTATCGGTTGGCTTGACGCTATTTGGTGCTTATTATTCGGTCATATGCTTTTATGCGATTAATTTAAAAATTAAAAAGAACGGCTTTAATAGCCGTTCTTTTTTTGTCAGTAATTGCTGAAAGGATACAAAATTCTAATGGGTTCACTTCAGTTACTTCGTTCTTCACTCAACGCATTTACAACTTGTTTAAAAGTATCGTTTGCAGTCGCTATCAGGCCTGGGCAACAAACGATTATCAATCGTTTGCCCACAAGCAAAATCTAAAATTTAAACTTGGTGCTTGTGGGACTTGCCCGTTCAAATCCCACTCAAACTGAACAACAAAAAGCGGATAGGCAAAAACCTATCCGTTTTTAGTGGCTGGGGTGGAGGGATTTGCTCCGCTCCTTATTCAAGTTGCAACTCATAAAAACGCAAATGGTTTCGTTCCCCACTCAACGCATTTACAACTTGTTTAAAGGTTTCGTTTGCAGTCGCTATCACGCCGGTGCAACAAACGATTATCAATCGTTTGCCCGCAAGCAAAAATAATAACTTAAACTGTGTGCTTGCGGGACTTGCCCGTTCAAATCCCCATAAACTACGATAAACAAAAAGCGCCACCATATAGGTAGTGCTTTTTGTTATGGCTGGGGTGGAGGGATTTGAACCCCCGAATGACGGAGTCAGAGTCCGTAGCCTTACCGCTTGGCGACACCCCATTGACTTATAAAAAGTATATCAAAAATAATTTTATAACACAAGTGTTTTTGTGCGTCGCAAAGTAACAAAAAAGTGAAGCAGTCAAACTGCTTCACTTTTTATATTGGTATAAATATTAACGCCATAATACCAACAAACGAAATTATGACGGATAAAACTTCTTTTTTAGTAGGTTTTTGACCTGCTATTGCGGATATTAACGTAGATGCGATTATAACACCGCCCGTCGTAAGTGGACTTTGTATAGACGCTGGCAAAACCAAAAGCGCTAAAAGAACTAAATAGTTACCTATTCTATTAAGAAGTCCGCCACCTGCCGAGTAAAGCACCGCTTTTAAACTTGGCTTTTTAAATTGTTTTCTTACGATAAAAAGCACGGTTAAACTAATTACAAGCGACACCACCGCAATCCAAAAAGAATAGGTTGCCGAACTAACTTTATCGAACGGCGCGCTACTAAAAAACTTGGAAACAACGCCAATTGCACCATTAAGCACAAACACGCTTAAATAATAAAAAGTTCCGCCTTTGTTTTTTTGTCCGCCAACCGTCATCGTAAGGGCAAGTATTATAAGTGCAACGCATATTACTTTAGCAAGCGTAATGCCTTCGCTGTAAAAAATAATGCCAACGATTGTAGGTAACATCATACCGCCAAGCATTGAAAATAGTGAATAAACCGACAAGTTAACTTTTTCAAGCGCTTTTAACGAAAACAAGTTAAACCCGATAACAATAATCGCCGATAAAATGGCGCAAATTAGTGTAAACCAAGTAATAGAAAAATCAAAACCGCTAATTATTGCTAGAGATATAATTCCAACCGTTGCCCCAACAACGTTTAAAGTAAATGAAGAAACAATCCCCGTTCCGTTTTCTTTTTGGTATCTATCGTTTAGCAAAAATTGCACGCTAAACATTAAAACTGCTATCGCTACAAATCCGTATTCCATAACGAATAGAGTATAACACCTTGATTTTTTATTGTAAACTATTTTTCAAAAATTTTATATGAAAATTATAAAAACTCTTGACAAGTACAATACTTCGTGTTACGATGTATTCACAAGGAGAGATATAATGGACGTTCAATTAAAGCGGGGTATTTTAGACGTATGCGTTCTATCCGCAATAAAAACCGAAGAGTCTTACGGCTATAAAATCATAAAGGATTTAAAACCGTACGTAGAACTTTCGGAATCGACTTTATATACTATTTTAAAAAGGTTAGAATTAGCAAGTCTATTGACGGTACGTTCGGCGGAATACAACGGGCGTATTAGAAAGTACTATAAAATAACAAACGCAGGGCTTGGAAGGATTAAAGATTTTAAAGAAGAGTGGCGTGAAGTTATGAATATTTATCAATTCGTTTGCAAGGGGGACAGCGATGACTAAACTTGAATTTATTTCCGCACTTCGCGGTAAACTTAATAAATATCCTATCGAAGAAGTTGAAGAAAGAATAAACTTTTATAGCGAAATTATCGACGACAATATCGAAGACGGTTTGACTGAAGAACAAGCCGTTTCAAAACTTGGTAGCGTTGACGAAATTGCAAGGCAAATTGCAAGTGAAATTCCGCTTGCTAAAATTGTTAAACACAACGCAAAACCTAAACGCTCCTTAAAAACTTGGGAAATAGTACTTTTAATTGCCCTTTCGCCTATCTGGTTTAGTTTGCTTATCGGCTTATTTGCGGGCGCAGTCACAGTTTACGCGGTGCTATGGTCGGTTATCATTTGCATTTGGGCGGTCGCGGGTGCGCTTTGCGTTGTAGGTTCGCTTTCGGCAATAGGCGGTGTGGTGCTTTCCTTTATTAAAGGCGCGGAAGGAGCTATTATATTAGGTTTAGGCTTATTCAGTTTAGGTTTAGGAATTTTTATGGTGTTCGCATCGAAAATTATTACTAATTATTTTATAAAACTCACTAAACTCATAATGCTTACCTTTAAAAAAGCGTTTGTCAACAAGGGGGAACAACAATGAAATCTGCTGTTAAAATTTGGATTATTATAGCAAGCGTACTTGTAATAGTAGGCGTAGCGGTGTTTTCGGTTGCACTTTCTATAAACGGGGGATTTGAAATGAAAAAATATTTAACTAAAACTTACGACAAGTTAGATAATTTTAACGAAATTTATATAAACACTACCACTGCGGATATAAACTTTTTAAAATCTACCGACGGAAAAGCAAAAGTCGTTTGCTATGAAGATGAAAAAGAACCGCATATCGTAGAAGTTAAAGGCGGTAAGTTATCTATCGAAGTGCAAAATAATAGAAAATGGTATGATTATATTAGTTTCGGATTTAGGTCGCCTAATATCACGGTGTATCTTCCTAATGAAGATTACGGCGCACTTTCAGTTAAAAGTTCTACGGGTAACGTAAGTATCAATAAAGATTTTACTTTTTCAACCGTAGAAGTGACGGGCAGTACGGGCGACGTAAACTGCTATGCAAGCGCAAGCGAAATTAAAATTCATCTTTCAACCGGGGATATTGAAGTTGAAGGCGTTACCGCTAAAAATTTAGATTTAAAGGTTTCTACGGGTGAAATTGAAGTTGAAAACGTAAGCGTTGAAAACGATATTAATATTAAATTTTCAACCGACGATACAAGTTTACAAAACGTTACCTCTAAAAACCTTACGATAAACGGTGGCACGGGGGATATCGACCTTAACAACGTGGTATTATCGGGCAAAATGAATATAACCGCATCAACGGGCGACGTGTATTTTTATAAAAGCGATGCAAGTGAAATTAAAGTTGATGTTTCCACGGGCGACGTAAAGGGAAGTTTACTTTCTTCTAAAATCTTTATGGTTGATACGGGCACGGGCAAAAAACTCGTACCTAAAACCACGGAAGGCGGGGTTTGCGAAATAACCACTTCTACGGGGGATATAATAATTACTATTGCAAACTAAACTAAAAGGTAACGGCAACGTTACCTTTTACTTTTTTATAAAAATACTTGAAATTAAGCAAATTATATGTTAACATATAACATATTTAAAAGGAAGTGTATTATGCAAAACAAGTGTTACAAAAAAACTGATATTTTATTTCCCGATTTCAGCGTGGTAGACCCGTATAAATGGGCGGTTATCGCGTGCGACCAATTTACAAGCGAGCCAGAGTATTGGGATAACGTTAAAAGCATAGTAGGCGACGCTCCGTCTACACTCAAAATCACTTTACCCGAAGTATACCTTGATAAATCTAGTGAACTAATACCGCACATTAACACTACAATGAAAAACTACCTTTCAAGCGTATTACAAGTAGAAAAAGACACTGCAATTTACCTTGAACGCACCCAATCGGACGGAACGGTTCGCAGAGGTATCGTTATGGCGGTAGACCTTGAGTGTTACGACTTTAAAAAAGGCGCTAAATCGCTTATTCGCGCAACGGAGGCTACGGTAGAAGAAAGAATTCCACCGCGCGTTGCTATAAGACGAAACGCCGAAATTGAACTTCCACACGTTATGCTATTAATAGACGACCCTGATAGAACGGTTATTGAACCGTTAATTGACGGTTGCATGGGTAAAACTCTTTACGATACCGACCTTATGCTAGACGGCGGACACGTTGTTGGCAAAGCGTTGACTGAAGAAAATTTTAAAGCCGTTTCTACTGCTTTAGATAATCTTATTACTCCAAGCGAAATAGCAAAACGCTACGGCAATAAAGAATTATCTCCGCTTTTATTCGCGGTGGGCGACGGAAATCACTCGCTTGCAACGGCAAAAACTTTATACGAAGAAGTTAAAGCACAAATCGGCGAAGAACAGGCTAAAACTCACCCGTCAAGATACGCGCTTGTAGAAATAGTTAATATTCATGATAATGCGTTAAAGTTCGAGCCTATTTATAGGGTAATGTTTAACGTTGAACCTAAAAAGGTTATAGAAGAACTTACCGCTTACGCTAAAAACTTAAACGGTAGCGCAGACAAACAAACTATAGAAATTTTCTACGGCGAAAGTACCGAAACTTTAACGATTGAAAACCCTACTATGCAATTAACCGTTGCTACTTTACAAAACTTTATCGACGATTATTTAAAAAATAATAAAGGCGCGGAAGTAGACTATATTCACGGTGAAGACTCCGTTAAAGAACTTTCTAAAAAACAAAACGCCATTGGATTTATCTTTAGCGGTATGGGAAAATCGGAACTTTTTAAAACGGTTATGTTTGACGGTGCGTTACCTAGAAAAACTTTTTCTATGGGTCACGCCGAAGATAAAAGATACTATCTAGAATGTCGTAAAATAAAATAAAGGGAAAAATTATGATTTGGATTATTTGCGCTATAATATCTACGTTTTTGTTCGTATTGGGTATTGCGTTACTTTTATTTAATAGAAAAGAAAAACTTCGCGTTATTTACGTTTTAGGCGCGTTGTTTACTTCGTCTTATGTTGCGTACTTGCCTATATTTTTAGAAAAGTACGACACGATATCGTCGCTTTTTGCAGGAGCGTTTAACCTTTTGCAATTAATGACGATTAACGCGGATTTCTTAAAATATTACGAACTTATAATAGGTTGCATTTCTTCTAACGTGCTTGAAATAACGTACGTAGTATTGCTTGCCGTTTTACATTTCGTAGTTCCTATCGTTTCGGCAATATCGGCAATTTCTTTATTTATTCGTTGGCTTTCTACCATTAAACTTCATTTCATAGCAGGAAACAACAAGCCTATTTTTATCTTTACGGAAACAAACGAAAGGGCAATGGCTCTCGCTAGGGATTTTAAGCAACTTAAATACGGCGTAGTATTTTGCGATTGTGATGAAAAAACGATTGCTAAAGGTAAAAATAGCGGTTTCGTGTTTAAGGCGGAAAAAGCCGAAGAAATTAATATCAAAATTAAAAAGGATAAAGACGTGTATTTTATTTGTCTTTGCGAAAACGAAGACAAATCTCTTTCGGCAACGTTAAGTTTGATTGAAAAATACTCTAAATTTGACAGCGAGCAACAAGAAAGCGTACATATTTATCAGTTCTCTAAATACAAAGATTACTCGCTTTATATCGACTCAACTGATAAGGGTTGTTTAGATATTCGCTGTATAAACGAATACGAAGCGCTTATTTACAATCTTTTGGATAAATATCCACTTTATAAATGGGCGGATAAAAAAATCCACGTTCTTTTATACGGGTTATCCGACGTTAACTTAATGGCGCTTAAGAATATTTCGTGGTGTGGCAAACTTTACGGTTACGAACTAAAAATTTCGGCTATCGGCAAGAATTTAGATAGTAAAATCGACGATTTTAAGTTTAAATATCCGGGCTTGTTTGAAAAGCACGACGACGTAAACTTATACAGCGTAAAAACTGAAAGCGAAGCCGAAAAAGTGATAAGCGAAAAATTAAGTGACGCCAACTATATTATAGTTAGCGAAGAAACGGATAACGCTACTATGGAAAAAGCAGTTGAACTTCGTAGGCTTTTTTATAAAGTAGATAATACTTATTCTAATTGTCCGCCTATTTTTTGTTACGTACAAGACGAGTTTAAGTTTAACGCTATAAAAAATTTAAAGACGGCGGAAAAGAAAGAAGAAAAGAAAATGAGTTACAACCTTATTCCGTTTGGTAACTTGCAAGAAATTTATTCGGTAGAATACTTGGTTGACTCTCCGCTTGAAAAAATAGCAAGAAACGTTCACTTTGCTTATGCAGAAATCTTTTCTGACGGCAAAATTGACAAAGCTGAAACACTTAAAGATTACAGCACTTTTGAAGTTAATAAACGTTCTAATAGGGCAAACGCACTTCACATTAGATATAAACTTAACCTTTTAGGCCTTGATTATACTGATGATAAAAACGCTGAAAGCGTTGACCTTAACGAATATTTAACTGAAGACTTGCTTAAAAAACTTGCTATTTCCGAGCACGATAGATGGCTAACCTTCTTACATTCGGAAGGTTGGACTACTTCAACTAAACAAGACGTTTACGCGTATCGTGAAAGCGGTATAAGTAAGGGTAGACATAACTGTCCACTACTCAAAATGCACCCGTATATTTGCGAGTATGAAAAGTTAACTGACTTATCAATGGAAATTGAAGGAAAAGACACTACGCTTTACGACGTTGAACTCATTAAAAGAATTCCTGAAATTCTTGGCGACAAATGGGGCGTTGCTAAAAAGAAATTTAAGATTATTAAACGACGTTAACAACAATAAGCGGTTGATAAAATGCAAATGAAATACTGCGTAATACTTTGTTAAAGCCCTTGAGAAGATGTATACTCTTATCTGCGGGCGTTTGCCTCGTCTTACTTGTATTTGATTTGCCTTTTTAAAATCAACCTAATATTGTGTTACCGTCTAAAAAACGGTTTATACTAGAACCTTATAAGGTAGAAAATATGCAAAATATAAAATCATTAGAAGAAGTAAGAGAATTTTTTAAAAACGACCGTTTTGCTACTGAAAACGGCGCTGTAATTGAAGCATTTGATAAAAATAGCGCAACTTGTAGTTTAACTATAACCAATTCCCACCGTAACGCTATGGGCGCTGTTATGGGCGGAGTATATTTTATGCTTGCCGACTTTGCTTTTGCCGTTGCTACTAATTGGGAAAAGGTAGGTTC
>JAZURK010000174.1:0-11229 GCA_045606165.1 Christensenellaceae bacterium | reverse complement strand
TTTGTAACGTTGATGAAATTAACGACTTTTCTGCCGTACAAGAAAACCGTGACGACTTGATAATTGAAAGGATTGTAAATTATATAAACTGTAACTTAAGTGAGAATTTGTCACTTGTTATTCTTGCTGAATTAGTTTATTATAATCCTGCGTATTTATCCCGTAAGTTTAAACAGGTAACGGGCGTTAATCTTAAAGATTATATTTTAGATAAACGCATAGCGCTTGCTAAAAAATTACTTACGGAAAGCAACGAATTTATAAAGGATATTTCCGAAAAGTGCGGGTTTGGTAATCCCACTCAGTTTGGTATAGTGTTTATGAAAAAAGTGGGTACGTCACCCACGAATTATAGGTTAAAAAAACAATAAAACAAGGGTGTAAACAAACAGTTTACACTTTTTTTTGCAAAAAAACAAGAGAATGTAAAAAAATAGCATATTGACGAGCCCTTAATTTCGTGTTAAAGTTAAGGTGTAAAAAAAATAAGGAGTGAAATTATGAGTACATTATTAAAAAAAATTTTATGTGTTTTAATCTCTTTGATTTGCGTACTTGGTGTTACCGCATGCGGTGACAAAGAAAACAATGGTGGAAGCGATTATGATGATCCTACAAGAAATCCTTTTGGAAGGTATGAAGAAACGGTAAAAATAACCGGTGTTATGGAATATCAGTATCACAATGACAGCCGTGTTCCGCCTTCTGTTACACCAGACAATCAGGCATTTGTAAAACTTATGAAAGAAAGGTTAAACCTTGAATTTTCATATCTTTGGAAAGTTCCGCCTACACAGTATAGCGATAAGTTAAGTCTATCGATGCTTGCAAACGAACTTCCTGATATTTTTAAAGTTTCGGCAAGCGATTATAACGAATTAAAAGAAGCTGGCATGTTAAAAGAACTTTCGGCAACTTATGAATACGCTTCAGATGAAGTTAAAAAATATTTATACCGTGATCCTTCTGTAATTCAACGTTTAACCGACGAAAACGGAAAAATTTATGCAATTCCGCAATATTCAGATAATCGCCGTGGCGTACCCGTTATGTATATTCGCGGCGACTGGCTTAAAGACTTAAAGTTAGAAGTTCCCAAAACCCCCGAAGAACTTTACACCGTAATTAAGGCTTTTAAAGAAAAAAAGGGTGCAACTTGTGGTTTAGCAATGAGTAACGCGGTTTCAGGTTCTTATTTCTTTATAGGCAGTTATATGAATATGTTTGGCGCAAGCCCCTATTCTTGGATTAAGGGTAGCGACGGCAAACTTTATGCAGGCGAAGTTAGTGAAGATAGCAAAACCGCTTTAAAATGGCTTAACAAACTTTATTCCGACGGCTTACTTTTAAAAGACTTTGCTGCAACCACCGTTGACGTAGTTCAACAAAACGTTTTAAGTCAAAAGTGCGGTGTAGCAATAGGTCCTTGGTGGTTATTTGAATATCCTTTGGGCAGTGCGGTTGGTAACGGTCACGATTGGATTGCTGCCGAAATTCCCCTTGCAGAAGGTAAAAACGTAGTAGTTGATCGCCAACAGGTTGAATTTTATTACGTTGTAAACAAAAACTGTAAAAACCCCGAAGCGCTTATGAAAATGATAAATATGTACATTGAACTTGATGGTCAACCCGAAGCCGAACCCGAACAGGGTTACGTTTGGAGCTGGTGTCCCACGCAGTTTTACGATCCTTACGATATTAATGAACAGTATTTAAAAATTAACGAACAACTTGTAGCCGATCCTACGGCAAAGGGCGAAGCGCCTACTGAATGGACGCCTCATATGAAAAAAATATGGGCAGCATACCCTGAATATTTAGTTTGGCTTGATGACAGTTTTGCAACAAAATATCAAGAAAATATGTTTGCAAACATTATGACAAGAGTAAACAAGGATGGTGCTTGGGCTCAAATAGTTAGCATTTATGATAACAAAAAACGTGTTTCATACGACGAATTTTTCGGCGTTACAACCCCTTCAATGTCAACTAAGGGCTCTATTATGTCACAAGAAGTTGAAGAATATTATCTTAAGGCAATAATGGGCGAAAAGAACATTGACCAAACTTGGGATTCATTCGTTTCAACTTGGTACAAAATAGGCGGAACTGAAGTTGTTAACGAAATTAATCAATGGTATTTAAGCGAAGGCTATAAGGGATAAAAAAATGACTGAACTTACTGGAATTAAGGCGCAAAGCAAAAGTTTGCGAACTAAAAACAAAATAAGCCGTTTTTTCAGTACGCAATGGATGTGGTGGGCAATGCTATTGCCCGGCATTTTGCTAACGCTGGTATTCAAATACGGCTCTATGTTCGGGCTTGTAATGGCGTTTCAGGATTTTAACCCCTATAAAGGAACGTTTTTTGGGCAGGAATGGGCTTCGAATGGCGGATTTGGTAACTTTATTTACGTTTTCGAACTTGAAAAGTTTTGGAATTCAGTATGGAATACCCTTGTTATTTCGGGTGCGAAAATAGTTTTAGGTATAGCAGTTCCGTTGTTTTTAGCAATTTTAATAAACGAAATAAAAGTTAAAGCCTTTTCAAGAACGGTGCAAACAACCTTTTTCTTACCCTTTTTCTTAAGTTGGATAATACTTGGCAGTATTATTTCAGAAATGTTTTCTTACGGCGGTGTTATTAACAACTTTATCGAAAAAATTTCGGGCGAAAGAATAATGTTTTTGCTTGATAACGGCTGGTTTAGAACTCTTATTATTGCTACCGACGTGTGGAAGGGCATGGGATATAATATGATTATTTTCCTTGCCGCAATAATCGGGGTTGATGCAAGTTTATACGAAGCGGTTGAAATCGACGGCGGTAACCGCTTTAAACAAATAATGCACATTATGATTCCTACCATTGCACCTGTAGTAGTTTTGGTTATGACTCTTTCAATAGGCGGGCTATTAAACGGCGGGTTTGATCAAGTATTCGTTTTGTATAATCCCATGGTTTACGAAGGCGGAGATATTATTGATACTTTCGTTTACCGCTTGGGTATGTACGATAAGCAGTACGGCGTTGCAACAGCGGTAGGTTTTGCAAAATCGTTCGTTACCATTATTTTAGTTGGTAGCGCCTACTATATTGCATACAAAAAATTTGATTACAGGATTTTTTAAGGAGAAATATGAAAATATCAAAGGAAAGAATTGCTTTCAATATTTTTAATTATTCCTTCTTGGGAATACTTGCAATCATATGCATAATTCCATTTTTTCACCTGCTTGCAGTATCTTTTTCGGCAGATGAATTTACTGCAACGGGATCGGTATTTTTAGTGCCGAAAGGTGTTACGCTTCAAGCGTATGAATATTTGATAGCAAAAAAAGAATTTTTTAGCGCATTAGTAATTAGCGTTTTACGCACGGTAAGCGGAACTGCTTTATCACTTGTTATTATAGTACTTTCGGCTTATCCGCTTTCAAAAACCAACGGAAAATTTAAGGGCAGAACGTGCGTAACTTGGTTTTTTTTGATAACCATGTTTTTTAGTGGCGGTTTGTTTGCAACCTATTTTTTATACAAGCAACTTAAACTTTTAAATAACTTTTTAGTGTTTATTTTACCGGGTGCGTGCGACGTTTGGTTTATACTTATGTTAATGAACTTTTTCAGGGGCATACCATCCGCTCTTGAAGAAGCGGCTTTAATAGATGGGGCAAAGCAATTTACCGTACTTTTTAAAATTTACTTACCGCTTGCCTTACCGTCTATTGCAACAATAATTTTATTCACGGCAATAGGGCAATGGAACAGTTGGTTTGATGGCATAATGTTTATGAACGATCCTTCCGACTATCCCTTACAGTCTTATTTATACAACATGATCATTTCAAGTGATCCCACAAAACAGTCTAACTTTACAATGACGCCCGAGCAACTTGAAGCAATGAAAAACATAGGCGGTAAAAACTTACAGGCATCACAAATATTCTTAGGGCTTTTACCCATAGCGTTAGTTTTTCCCTTTTTGCAAAAGTATTTTATTTCGGGAATAACGGTAGGGAGTGTAAAAGGATAAAATGGTAATTAAAAAAATATTTATAGCGTTAATCGTGCTATTGCTAGGTTTTTGTGCTTTTAGCGGGTGCGGACAAGATAGCAAAGAAAGCATAGATATCTTGTTTTGCTATGCAAATTCCAGTGCCGACGAATTTGGTGGAAAAGTTTATGAAAGTGCAATAAATCAACTTGATAACAAGGGTTCGAAAATAGTTGAACTTGGCGTAAATCCCGATACTTTCGTTAGCACTTTAAATCAAGAAGTAAGCAAGAAAAACTACAAGGCGATAGTTATTATAGGAAAAAGTGCCTATGAAGGACTTGAAACCTATGTTAAAAGTTTTAAGGGTATGAATTTTATTGCGCTTGACTGCAATTTAACCAATTTGCGAGAAAATCTTTTAGCGGTAGAATTTTCACCCGAAGAATTTGGGTTTGCGGGTGGAACGGTGCTTAGTGATAATCTTAACGCAGGTTTTGTTGCGGGATATAATTCAAGCGTTCGAAATTCTTTTGATAACCGCATTTTATACGGTTTTTTGCAGGCGTTAAGTAGCGCAAATGCAAGCGGTGTTTATGTAAAATATATTGAAGAAACTTCAAACGTTATAAAATCAATGGACTACTGCAACAGTGTTTACAGTGCAGGCGTAAACAGAATTTTTGATATATCGGGCAGAAGTGCTTACGGAAGCGCTCAAAGTGCGGTTGATAATTCAAAACAACTTGTTTACGGTGGTGTAAACTTAAAAAGCGTTTTGCTTGAAAATAAGGGAGAAAATTTTGCCAATACCGTAGTTGGCGGAGTTCAAAAAAATTACGGCGTTGCAATTGGTAAAATTTACGATTTGGTTAAAAACGGTTTTGAAACGGGTAAAACCTATGAACTTGATTTTGCAAGCGGTGCTTTTACCGTTGAAGGTAAATCCTGCGATTTTAGTTTAGTAAAAAAACTTAACGGCAACCAAACTGATTTTGAAAGTTTAACTACTTCTCTTTTAAAAAGTGAAAACGAAACTTATAGTCCCAAATATTCAGTTGAAGCAAAATATCACGAAGCAGTGCCTTCATGTGCGGATACTAACGACTGGAAATATGCACCCCGTGCAGGCTCTAATAACGGCATGAAACCTTCGGGCTGGACTGCAGTAGGTATATGGGCAACCATATATATGCAAGAAGGTGAAGCCCCCGTTTTAAACACGGGTATCGAATTCCAAAATATGCGCTTATGGGCTTATACGGCAACTTCCGGTTGGGTTTTACTTGAACACGCCAACCCCACAGGTTCGTTTTATGACGAAAACTTTTCAAATGACGCACATACTTCATTTATATCAAATTACATAAACTACGGCACGGAAAAGCGCACAAGAATAAAACTTGATTATTCTACCGTGGGTTATAATTATCATCCTTTCGGCAGTCAAATAAGTCTTTACGAAAAAGGACTGACCGATAAGGATGGAAACGTAATAAACGGCGATATCCTTTATATTTTTTCCGAAATGGATATAAGACTTTGCGTTTGGGATTCGGCAGTGCAAAGTGATATCGACGATGCAAAATACGTTGCTAATATAGGCGCAGACTGGTGGCGTGCGGTAGGACTTTCGTGGAGTGCAGATTGGAATAACAATAAAGACGTTTGCGTAGGTCAATTTAGAACTATAACTAAGGAATGGAAACGTTTATATATGACTAACGTTCCATCTAACCTATACGATCAAATATTTGAAACTTTCCCGTTTGGTGAATATTAAAATTCGTTTGCAAAAATTTGTGAAAGATAATCAATATTAAAAATATAGCGGTAAGGGCCGCAAAAGGAGAAAATAAAATGAAGAAACTTTTTAAAACTATGGCGTTATGTCTTGTTGTTGCGTTACTTGGCGTAAGCGTTTTTGCAGGATGTACCCCGCTAAACAATGAGAATTCATCAAGCGAATCTCAAGGTTCAACCATGATTACCTTGGATCAAACCGCTATTGCACTTGATGCCGACAGAACTCAACAGCTAGTTGTTTCGGGCGCAAGCGAAGTGGATTGGGCAAGTAGTAATCCCCAAGTTGCAACTGTTGATGCAAACGGTAACGTTACTGGTGTTAACCCCGGTACTTGTACTGTAACCGCAACCACTAAAGACGGTAACTTCCAAGCAGAATGTATGGTAGCAGTAACCGGTTATCACCTAAGCCAAAGCGTATTTTCAGGCTTTACTAAGGTTGAAAATAACCCCTATAACGGCGAAATCAACTATGCGGTAGATAACTCAAACGAAAGCGTATTTGCAGTATCTTACGATCGTTTAGCAATGTCAAACGCTTGGACCAGTCTTATTTTATGGTATGACACAGCGTTAAACCCCACTGCATTAGAACTTGAATTTGAAGTAGTAAAAGGTTCAGTTCCTTGCGTTATGTTTGAATTTGGAGGTGAAGCATCATTTAAACATTACGAAAGAGTAGCGGTTGCCGAAGGTAAAAACACCTATTCTTTAAACGTAACCGACCTTGATCTTAACGGCGAAGGCAGTTGGAAGGCTATTTATCTTGAACTTAACAATCCTTGCCCCTTAGCAGGAACTACCGACGAAGTTAAAGAATTTACTCAAATTAACTTTACATCAATTAAACTTATCGAAAGCGAAAAGAAAGCACCTTCTGCACCCACTAATCCCAGAGTAGAAGAAGGTATCGTTTACTGGGATAGAGTTTTATCTGCAGTTGAATATGAAATCGAAGTTGACGGTGTAATGCTTACTGATGTTTCGGAAAGAACTCGTCATGCAGGTGATGCCCCCGTTATGCAAAGAGCATACAGACCTACTGAAGAAAATGCTTTTACCGCAGGTACTCACAATGCAAAAATTAGAAGTAAAAACAGCGTAGGCGTTTCTGATTGGACTGAATTTTCTTTCACTATCCCCGGTGGCGAAGTTGAAGAACCCGAAGTTGAAAGTTTCCGTCAAATTACCGGCCACGAAAATAACTATTGGAATGCAACCGCTAATTTCTACACCGCAACCGCAATGCAAGACGGTAGCGTTAAAATTGCTTTCCAAGGCGCATCAAACGATAAAGATATATGGAACACCTATTTATTCAACTTTAACGTAGCAAGCGTAAACGCTGAAAAATTACACATAAAAGTTAAACGTTTAAGCGGTAATCTTGAAAAAATCCGTTATCAAATGGATGGCGGTGCAGGTACTGTTTACGGTGATGATATTATTTTTGATGAAAACGGCGTTGGTGAATTAACCGCAAACGTAACAAATGAAGGTTTGGCTAGCACCTACGGTAGCGTAATGCTTTTCTTAAATAAGTATGCAACCGAAGGCGAAGCAATCGAAATTCAAGTATTAGACGTTTCACTTTATACCGAAGGTCAAACCGAAGCACCTGAAGTTAAAAGTTTTCGTGGAATTATCGGTCACGAAAACAACCCTTGGAATGCAACCGCTAATTTCTACACCGCAACTGCAATGCAAGACGGTAGCGTTAAAATTGCTTTCCAAGGCGCATCAAGCGATACGTGGAGCACTTACTTATTCAAGTTTGATGCAACCACTCTTGATGCAAACAAGTTAACTATTAAAGTTAAACGTTTAAGCGGAAACCTTGAAAAAATCCGTTTCCAAATGGATGGCGGTGCAGGCACTGTTTACGGTGATGATTTATCCTTTGATGCCGATGGTTATGCTGAACTTACTATCGACGTAACCAACGAAGGATTAGCAAACACTTACGGTAGCGTAATGCTTTTCTTAAATATGTATGCAACCGAAGGCGAAGCAATCGAAATTCAAGTGTTAGACGTTTCACTTTATAAAGCGTAATAAAAAGGAGAAAGCGGGTTTGATACAGGCTATTAAGCCCGCTTATTTTTTAAAATGAAAGTAAGAGAGTATATAAGTAACAGTTGGGATAAAAGTTTAAGGCAAAAAGGGCACAGGCCTGATGGTATTGCTTTGCCATATCCCTATAATTCGCCCTGTGCCGAAGGGCTTTTCGACGAGTTTTATTACTGGGATACCTGTTTTATAAACAAGGGGCTTATTACCGATGGAAAATATGAATACGCAATGCAAAATTTATTAAATATGGCGTATTTAATTCAAAGATACGGATATATGCCAAACGCTGCGGTTGAAGGTATGTTAAACCGTTCACAACCCCCGCTTTTTGGTATGATGTGTTACGATTTATACCATGCAACTCAAGATGAGCGCTTAAAACAAAAGGTTCTTCCCGCATTAAAAACCGAATACGAATACTGGATGAAAAATCGCATACTGCCTTGCGGACTTAACGCTTACGGCAATAGTGCCACAAAGGAAGTTAAGGTTTATATGGCAACCGAATTTGAACAACGCCTTGGTAAAAAGTTTGAAGCCGATAGGGAAGAGTTAGGTTCAAACGTGTTAGCCGAATGCGAATCGGGTTGGGATTTTTCACCAAGATTTAATCATAGATGCACCGAATACGCACCCATCGATTTAAATTGCATAATGTATATTAACGAAATGGTAATTGCTACTTTTGAAAGCGATTTAATCGAAAAACAAAAATATGAAAATTTTGCACTTTTGCGCAAGCAAAAAATGCTTAAATATATGTTTAACGGCGAATTTTTAAATGACGCCATTCCCGAAAAAACAGTTAGTAACACCGTTTCGGTTGCAACTCTTTTTCCATTTTTAGTTGGCATTCAAAGTGATAAAATAACACTTAAAAAACTGCTTTACCGCTTAGAGTGCAAAAACGGAATATCTGCGTGTGAAAAACAAAATTACAACAATACAATTTATCAATGGGGATATCCCAATATGTGGGCACCGCTTGTGTATTTTGCATTTTTCGCCCTTAAACAAAGCGGTTTAATAGTTGATGCTAACCGCATAGGCGAAAAATATCTTACTGCAGTTGAAAAAACTTTTGAAAAAACTTTAAAACTGTGGGAAAAATACGATGCCGAAACGGGCGAAAAAGCAACGGTAAACGAATATACCGAAACTCAAATGCTTGGTTGGACTGCTGGTGTTTATAACCTGCTTTTCGACTTGATTAGGAGAAAAAATGAAAACTGAAATAAAACTTTTGCCTAACGAATGTTTTTATGGCGGTGCGGTAAATGATGGTATTTATATGCCGTATAAATCGGGTTTTTCACGTGATTTAAGGGTATGGCATGCGGGTAACCAAGCAACTTCTGCGCTAATTTCAAACAAGGGTAGAATTATTTATTCGTTAAAGCCGTTTTATTATGAATTTAGTGAAAATTCGGTTATTACTCAAGGCGAAGGAATAACTTTAAAAAGTGTAGGGCATTCGTTAAAGTGCGCCTATAAAGCCATTAACGCTATTTTTGCACCTAAAAATCCCAACTTTAAATTTGAAACGCCTGCACAAGAAATGTTTTTGTATCCGCAATATAACACATGGATCGAAATGGAATGGAATTGCACTCAAAAAAAGGTTTTAAGTTATGCAAAATCCATTTTAAAAAATGGTTTTTCCCCCGGCGTTTTTATGATTGACGACTGTTGGTCGAAAGCGTACGGTAATTGGCGTTTTGATAACAGTAAATTCCCGTCGCCAAAATCAATGGTTAAAAAACTTCACGAAATGGGCTTTAAGGTTATGCTTTGGTGTTGTCCTTTTATAAGCCCCGATACGGCAGTTTTCCGTGAACTTGAACAAAAGGGATATTTAATAAAAACAAGCAAGGGCGAAACCTATATAAGCCACTGGTGGAACGGTTATAGTGCTGTGCTTGATTTAACGGTAGAAGGCGCACGCAACTGGTTTTTTAGTCAAGCGGACTTTTTAATTGAAGAATACGGTATCGACGGTTTTAAAATGGATGCGGGCGATCCCGAATACTATCAGGGCGACTTAGTTATTTCTGATGGAAGCGATATATCTTTTCAAGCAAAAATTTGGTCGGAAATTTCGGTTAAATATGCGTTTAACGAACTTAGAGCGGGGTTTAATGCAGGTTGGCTACCCGTGGTAAACCGCCTTCGTGATAAAAATCACTCTTGGGATAACGAAGGTTTAAATACGCTTATTTCCGATGGAATAGCAATGGGGCTTTGCGGATATCAATACTTATGTCCCGATATGATAGGCGGTGGAATGGTTCCCGATTTTCACCGTGAAGGATTTAAATTTGATACCGAACTGTTTTTGCGTTACGCCCAAGTTTCAGCATTTTTCCCCATGATGCAATTTTCCCGCGCACCGTGGAAGGTTTTAAATAAAAAAGAACTAAAAATATGTTTACAAAGTGTAAAGTTACACGAAAAGTTTGCACCCGTAATTTTAAAAACGGTAAACGAATGCGCTAAGTCGGGCGAGCCCGTTTTGCGTAGTTTAGAATATGAATTTTCTAATTGTGGTTACGAAAATATAAACGATCAGTTTTTGATAGGCAACGGTTTACTTGTAGCCCCACAAATAAAAAAGGGCAAACCTACAAGAACGGTTGTAATTCCAAGTGGTAAGTGGCAATCGCACGACGGCAAAATTTATCAGGCAGGTGAATACGAAATTGCAACGCCCATTGATATAATTCCTTATTTTATAAAACTTTAAAAAATTAGGCAATACTTTTTAAAAGTGACGTTTTTAATTTTGATTTTATATTTTTATAGTTAAAATAACGTAGCTTAATTATTATATGAAAGTGCTGATAATCGACCTATATCGGCACTTTTTTGTTTCTATCGGGGGTGAAACGAAAGTTTTTTTGTGCTGTTTTTTGTTTTGTTTAAAGTTAAAATAAAGCTTTTTGGTGGTGCGTTTTATTGTTTTTGTTTTATTTATGTGCAATTTCATTTTTGGTAAAACTCTTAATAATTCTTGAATTATTAAAGGTTTTATGGTATACTGTGGGTAAACTAATAAAACAAAGCGAAGAATATAGCTTATTCAAAGCGTTTAATTACAGTTTGATGATACTATGAAAATTGTGGAGAAATAATTATGACGGATAAAGAACTAAAGAAGTTAAAAGATGACCTTTGGCATTCTGCAGATATGTTACGTGCAGGTGCACACTTGGCTGCGAATAAATACGGACAACCTATTCTTGGTTTAATCTTCCTTCGCTATGCAGATATTTTATATAAACAACATAAAGAAGAGATAGAAGAAAAATATAATAAGTTAAAAGGAACTCGTATGGAAAAATCTATGAAAGAGATT
>JAZURK010000173.1:0-14530 GCA_045606165.1 Christensenellaceae bacterium | reverse complement strand
ACCATTTCTTTAAGTTTTATAGGGGAAACAACTTTAACTTTGTTTCCGTATGATAAAATTTTAGAAGAAACGGTGCTGTCAATTGGTAAACTTGCGTTTGCAATAATTTCGCCGTTTGCTTTAGTAAATACTTTGTCAACGCCAAGCCACTCTTCAATATCCGCTTTAACGGTAGGGTCTAAAACAAGTTCCATTTCTTCGCAATCTAAACTTTCATACCAGTCTTTAAGCGAGTCTTTTAAATTGTCGGTAGAACGCCTTGTAAACGTTTTACCCGTTAAGTTAGCGCCTTCAATTCTGCCTACTTTAAAAAGTCTAAACTCTTCTCTTAAATGACAGTAAGCGTAGCAATACCACAAGCCTTGTTTTAAAATTATGGTGTGCGGTTCAATCTCACGTCGAGAAGATAAGCCTTCTCTATCACGGTAATCAATAGTTATTTGTTCACGATTTTCTATACAACTTTCTAAAAAGGTAAGAGTTTCTTTATAACTGTCGGTATTTCCCCAAGGTCCGCCGTCAATCACCAAGTTGCCAAAGTCGATTGTTAAGTTACTGTTTGGCTTTTTAGCAATCGAAGTAAGTTTGTCGATAATTCGCTGTAAAATAGGCGAAGTAACTTCGTTATTCATACCGTTTAAAAGGTTAAGCAAGAAATTGCTTTCGTCAACGCCGAAATACGTAGACGGGATTTTATACGTTTTAGAAATAGAATAACCGCCGTTTCTACCGCGCTCGTTATAGATGGGTACGCATAACGATAGTTCGTCAAAATACCTATACGCCGTTCTCACGGAAATAGAAAATCTATCCGCTACGTACTTTGCCGAAACCTTTTCGCGCGAAAGAAGTAAAAACAAAATTTCAATTAAATATTGTATTTTCATTGTAACACCTCGTTTATTACAGTATACAACACTGACAAGCGTCCGTCAACATTTATTTATAATATCGCATATTTTACTGCTTGCGTCAAGGTGTGCTAGTTTGTTTATATTAAAAATTAAATAGTCCCTTTTTTTGATTAGTTCATCAATTCCTTGTAATAACGAATCTTCATTTAAGTTTTCTTGCAAAAGGGTAAGTGACACCCCTTTATTTTCAAAATACTTGGCGTTATCCACTTGGTCGCCACGCGAATTACCTTTAGGTAAAGGGATAAATAGCGTTGGTATTTTAAACGCTAAAAGTTCAAACGCCGTGTTTGCCCCCGCGCGAGAAATAGCGTAGTCGCAAGCGTTATAGCAGTATTTCATATCGCAAAACTCTATTTGGCGGTAGTCTTTATGCGAAAAATTCGTTAGGTTACCCTTGCCAACAAGGTGTAAAACGTAAAATCTATCAAGTAGTTTATTTAAGATTTTTATTACCGTTTCGTTTATTTTTTTAGCGCCTAAAGAACCGCCTGTTATTAAAAGCACGGGCTTATCGCTTTTAAAGTTAAAGTGCTCTAGCGCGTTTCGTTTAGAAACGCTAAATAATTCTTTTCTTATTGGCGAGCCGACGTAAAGTCCGTTTTTTACGGTTTTTGCCGTGCTTTCAAATGAAGTTAATGTGTATTTAGCAAATTTAGACGCTATTTTGTTAGCAAGCCCTAGCGTTAAATCGGATTCGTGCACGATAACGGGTATATTTAGTTTGCTTGCTGAAATCGTTACGGGAAGTCCTACGTATCCGCCTTTAGAAAAGACTACGCTTGGGTTTAATTCTTTTAAAATGCGCTTTGTCGCGTTGATTGATGAAATAAACTTAAACGGCAATGAAAGGTTTTTCGTTAAACTGTTTCTAACAAGTTTAACGCAAGGAATAGGGTAGTAAGGAAGGCCTTTTTCTTTTACTAGTTTTTCTTCAATCCCACCTTGCGAGCCAATATAATAAATTTTGTCAAAGTGTTTATAAAGTAGGTCTAGTAGCGCGAAATTTGGGGTGCAATGTCCCGCAGTTCCTCCGCCTGTTAATACGATAGTTTTCATATTACATAATATGCTAAAAATTTTACTATTTATTATTGACAAAACAAAAAATATTAGTTAAAATGTATTTATAAACTAAATATTTAAGGAGATGTATTATGAAAAAACTTATCGTAACTATTTTAACTGTAGTATTCGCTTTAACTTTAGCGCTTGGCGTTGTAGGCTGTGGCAATGACGAAGGCACTTCAACTTGTAAACACCAACCTGGTCAAACGTATACTAGAGTTGATAACGAAAATCATAGCTATAAATGCAAACTTTGCAAACAAACTATTAAAGAAAAACACAAATGGGTTGAAGGTGTTGCAGACGGTAACGGTGACGCAACTTATACTTGCCAAAAATGTGGAACACAAAAAGATAGATAACTTAATTACGACACCCTAAAGTGCAAATCTTTTAGGGTGTGTTTTTTTATATAGGCTTTTCATATCGGCGGATAATTAAAGTTCAAATGAAACGCGTCGTAATACTTTGTTACCACCCTTGAAAAGATGTAAACTCTTATCGGCGGGTGGGTGCCTTGTCTTACTAGCGTTTGATTTGTTCTTTTAAAATTAACCTTACGCTATTCAAAGCCTTGGCTTTTCATATCGACGGATAATTAAAGTCCAAATGAAACGCGTCGTAATACTTTGTTACCACCCTTGAAAAGATGTAAACTCTTATCGGCGGATAATTAAAATTCAATTACCAT
This sequence comes from Christensenellaceae bacterium, assembly GCA_045606165.1. GTDB lineage: Bacteria > Bacillota > Clostridia > Christensenellales > Borkfalkiaceae > HGM11412. The sequence continues at coordinate 11,857 of JAZURK010000173.1, read as the reverse complement.
ATAAAAATATTAAAAGGAGAAATGTTATGAAAAAATTTTTACTTACAATTTTATCTATCGTTTGCGCTTTATCGCTTACTTTAGGTATTGTTGGTTGTGGAAATAATGGTGACGGCGATAATCCACCTGCTACACATACGCATACCTATAGCGCTAATTATTCAAGCGATGATAATTACCACTGGCTTTCTGCTACTTGTGAACATACCGACCTTGTTGATAAAAAAGGCGAACATACATACGATGAAGGCGTTTTAAACGAAGAAGGCACTTTAATCGTTTACACTTGTACTGTTTGCGGTAAAACTAAAACTGAAAACGTTATTCCACCTTACTTTGGCTTTGGCGGTAAACTCGACCTTAATCATACCGACAAGTATTGGGATAATTTAACGAAAAATTACGTTATCGACTTCCTTGCAGGTTTATCCGAAGACGGTATTAACGTTGACGTTTTAGGTAGCGGTAGTGACGGTGAAGGCGATTTTACGTTGTTTGTAAGGGACGGAATACTTTACGTTGGTAACGGCATTGAAGATATGGAAATTGCTAATTTAGCTGAACTTAAAGGCCAACTTGATAAATTCGATTATAGAATTATTGACCTTAAGGCGTTGCTTGACGAAGCTATTTCAAAAACTAATACTGCTTTAAACGTTGACGTTGAAGTTTTATTGGGCGCTGTTATTTCAGCTCTTGAAGACCAAGCGTTTGTTAATCTTTATCAATCGTGTATGGTAGGCGCTTACAACTATCTTTCTATTGAATCTAAAGTAGTTGAAGGCAATACAAAAACAGTTTACGACCTTCACAAAACCGTTGATAACTTATTAGATACGTTAAAAGAAGTTGGTACGTACCTTGACTTAAACGTTAACGTTGAAACTGCTACTATTAAATCACTTTACAACTCGCAAGCGGTTAAAGAGTTACTTGAACCACTTTTCAAAGAAATGAACGCTAGTGATATTCAAGCAGTTTTAACACACGCAGAAGAAATCATTGAAAATATTTCAGTTGACACAGAACACGGTCCTCAAAAATTAAATTTCCCATTTGAAATTATCGATGCGGGTGATATGTCTGCTTACGAATATATCGGCAAATATTTAGATGCTGAAATTACTTACGGCACTCAAACTATCGTTCTTGGCAATATTAAACTTAAAGATGCGTTTGGCGAATTTTACGCTCAAGAAGACGGAACTGTTAAACTTGTAGACCTTATTGAAGAAGCAAAAGGTTATTTAGATAGTATCCTTCCTATTTTAAAATTCAGTTACACAACTGAAGGCGTATCTGCGGAAATGGGTAAATTAGTGGGCGTTGACTTTGAAATTAAAGTAATATCTATTGACGATTATCACGGTCAAAATGATTCTACTTACATAAATTATGCTTTTGATTTCGTTTACGGTGAAGACGACGCGTTTAACGGCTTTACTTTTGATGGTTACGTTGAAGAAACTGATGAATACTTTGATGAAAAATATTTTACCGATTTAACAATGTCACTTCTTCCTACTGCTAATGGTTTCGAACTCAAGTTTAATACTGAAAACTCTAATGATTATTCAGATACCGTTTACGTTATGGATTTTGTTGCTAACTTAAACGTTTATGCTGATAACGACGGCGATTTCAAAGAAGTAGAAATTATTGCAACTGCTAAAGAACAAAATAAAACAATCTTTAACTTTGATATTTCCGCAGGCGTTGAATACGACGTTATTGCAGATGTTAAGCAAATCGTTGAAGTAGGTAGCGAGTTAAACCTTAAAACTTATTATAGCGACGGCGCTTTAAGGGATACTCTCTTCGCTGAATACTATACCGATTTAATTTATGAAAACGATTTACTTAAAGAAATCGATATGGGTATCGCTTACGAATACGTTCTTGAAGATTACGTTGGCGAATATGTAGTAACTAATGGTAGCGAAGAGTCGTTCGAGTTTGATTACGAGATTTTCTTTGATTACAACGAAAAAGGCTTACTTACAAGCGTAGAAAATGCTTACTATTACAAATGTGAAAATTTAGATATTTATCTTGAACCTTATCTTTTCGCGGGTAATATTGAGTTTACTTATAACGATAGCGACCTTTTAACTAAAGCGGAACTTTATATCGAAGAACAAAAACTTATTACTTTAGACGTCGCTTACGCTGAAAATTCTGATATGGTAACTTCAGTTAAAGCATCATTTGCTGAAGATATGTTGGTAGCGGAAGTTAAATTTGAATACACTGAAGAACTTGAAGTTTCTAAAGTTGAATTTATCGTTGACTTTGTGTTGGCTGGCATGGAAGGTGAAGACGGTGAACCGGTTGTAGAACCTTACGAAGGACAACTTAAAATTTCCGTTGTGCCTGTATTTAACGGCGAAGAATTAATAGGTGTTAAAGGTGATATTTACCTTGATACTCGCGATGATAAGTATGAAGGAACTTATGAATTTAACGTTTTCGGCGAAGAACCTGAATTTATTGACCTTACTCAAATAACAGGATACAAACTTACGCTTGAAGAACTTATGGATATTTTCGGTCTTGACGGTGTTTTCGGTGGAGTAACCGAGGGCCCCGCTCCTAATCCATACGCATAAAACTATAAAATCCCAAAGCAATCCGCTTTGGGATTTTACTTTGTATTTATTGATTGACGGTTTTAAAAAAAAGCTATATAATAACTTAATAAAATATATAGGATAAAATTATGTTTAAAACGGAAACTCACCTTCACACTAAAGAAGTTAGCCCTTGCGGACATTTAACTGCAAGCGAAATGGTTAAAAAATATTTCGAGCAAGGGTATAAAACCTTAATTATTACCGACCATTTAGAAGAATACACTATCGGCACTTACTTTGAACTTAATTGGGAAGAAAAAGTTGATAAATTTTTAAGTGGTTATGTGGCAGCAAAACAAGAAGGGGATAGGTTAGGTGTTAACGTTTTATTTGGTGCGGAAATTCGTTTTACGGGCGAATATAACCATTATTTGGTTTACGGAATCACTAAAGAGTTTTTAATTAAACATCCCGATATTTACAATTACGATTTGGAAAAATTTTTTAAAATATCGCGTGAAAACGGGATATTTATCGTTCAAGCACACCCTTATCGTGACGGGCGAAATTACCCAACGCCTAACTTTATTGACGGGGTAGAAGTTTACAATTCTAATCCGCGCCACGAAGATTACAACGAAAAAGCCGAATTGCTTGCTAAAGAATATAACCTTTACGGGGTAAGCGGTTCAGATGCGCATAGGGATAAGGACGTAGCTAAATCTGGTATTATAACTAAAAACGAAATTAAAACTATACAAGATTTTATAACTGCGGTTAAAAACGGCAATATTGAAATTATAAGGTAATAAGTATGATTTATTTGATTTCCGACCAACACGGCGGCGAAACAGTTGGCGAATTTGAAAAATATTTTGATATAGCGACTGATAGCGACCTTTTAATTACGCTTGGTGACGTTGGGCTTAAATTTGAAGATAAAGAAGTGAACCGTGCTTTTGATGAATTACTTTTAAATACTAAAAAGAAAATTGCTATCATTGACGGCAACCACGAAAATTTTAAGTATTTATTTTCTTTTCCTAAAGAAGAGTGGCAAGGGGGCACGGTATATAGAATTACCCCTAATTTAGTAGTTCTTGAAAGGGGTAACGTTTACGAAATAAACGGAAAAACTTTTTTTGTTTTCGGCGGAGCTAAAAGTTCGGATAAGTGGAAGGATTTAGGCTTATGGCAACCCGAAGAAGAGCCCACGAAAGAGCAACTTGACCGCGCTTATAAAAACTTAAAAAAGTATAATTATAAAGTGGATTACGTTTTAATGCATAAAAACGAACGCGGGGTTGGCTTAAGGTACGATGGGCTTTTGTCTCTTTGTAAATTTATAGAAGAAAATGTGGAATATAAGCATTTTTATTCGGGGCACGTACATATTGCAGGGCAAGTTGATAGTAATCATACGTTAGTTTACGATAAACTTATTTGCATTGAATAAAACTCGTTGTATTTTTAGGCTCTGTCACAATAAACGGTTAATAAATAGCAAATGAAATACTGCGTAATACTTTGTTAAAGCCCTTGAAAAGATGTAAACTCTTATCTACGGGCTTTGCCTAGTCTTACTTGCATTTGCTTTGCTATTTAAAAATCAACCTAATATTGTGACATCGCCTATTTTTATTATAAAATTAATACAAAAACTATTGTAAAATAAATTTTTCTATGCTAAAATACTAATAGCAAATAAAACATATATTAAACATATATTGGAGGCATTATGAGTACTATTTTAGTTACGGGTGGCGCAGGCTACATTGGTTCTCACACCGTTATCGAACTTATTAAAGCAGGTTACGAGGCTGTTATCGTTGATAACCTTTACAACAGTAAAGTTGAAGCCGTTAGACGCGTTGAAAAGATTTTAGGTAGGGAAGTTCCTTTTATTGAAGCGGACATTTTAGATAAAGACGCTTTAAGAAAAATCTTCACTGATTATAAAATTGATGCGGTTATTAATTTTGCAGGTTATAAAGCGGTAGGCGAGTCTGTTCAAAAACCTATCGAATACTACCAAAACAACATTGGCGGTTTACTTGCCCTTGTTGAAGTTATGAAGGAATTTAACTGTAAAAACTTGGTATTCTCTTCTTCCGCTACCGTTTACGGCGACCCACATACCGTTCCTATTAAGGAAGATTTCCCACTTTCTACAACTAACCCTTATGGTAGTACCAAACTCTTTATCGAGTATATCTTAAAAGATTTATATAAAGCGGATAAAGACTTTAACATTGCTATTTTAAGATACTTTAACCCTGTTGGCGCGCACGAATCGGGTACGATTGGCGAAGACCCTAACGGGATTCCTAACAACCTTTGCCCATACATTACTAAAGTTGCTATCGGTAAACTTCCTATTCTTCGCGTATTCGGTGGCGATTATCCTACTAAAGACGGTACTGGCGTTAGAGACTTTATCCACGTTGTAGACCTTGCTATCGGTCACGTTCAAGCCGTTAAAAAACTCTTAACAAAAAGCGGACTCTTTATCGTTAACCTTGGTACTGGTACTGGATATAGCGTACTTGATATGGTTAAAGCATTCTCTAAAGCGTACGGTAAAGATATTCCTTACGAAATCGTAGAACGCCGTCCTGGTGACATCGCTGAATGTTACGCAGACCCAACGCTTGCATACGAACTTATCGGCTTTAAAGCAACAAAAACTATCGATGATATGTGTGCTGACGCACTCCGTTGGCAACTTAACAACCCAGACGGTTACGGAAACTAAACAAAATAAAAATGCTCTCTTTGCGAGAGCATTTTTTAGTTAAAAAAGACCGCTCTTGGCGGTCTTTTACGTTGTAATTGCTTTTATTTTTTACAAAATGATTTGCAAAAGTGTGGTGTTTGAAGACAATCACAACCAGTTTGTTCGTGTGAAATTTCAATAGTTGGTAAGTTGCAGTTGTTTTGACAATCGTTGTGCATACATTCACATACGTTACATTTTACTTTACAAGTACAGTTTTCCATATAAAAATCCTCCTACTTTAGTATTGTCGAATATAAAATTTTATATACTTTCTTTTAAAAATGTTTTAATTTTACTTGATTTTATTTGATAGATTGGGTAAAATAATAAAGTAGGTTCTTGAACCTGCTAAACACAATAATTAAATAAGTACGCTGGTGTGGCTCAGTCGGTAGAGCAGTTGATTCGTAATCAACAGGTCGCAGGTTCAAGTCCAGTCACCAGCTCCATAAAGGTAGGTATGAAAATACCTACTTTTTTTTTACGATTACGAATAATTTTGCTAACGCAAAACAGTTGATTCGTAATTTGGCTTTCAGTCAAGGCGTTCGCTACGCTCGGCACCAACAGGTCGCAGGTTCAGCCCCTAGCAGGGCGCTATCCCCTCGTCAAACAAGTTTGACACTCCCCTTTGTAAGGGGAATCGCTAGTCACCAGCTCCATAAAAAAAAGACCGCTAAATTTAGCGGTCTTTTTTCTATTTATTATTATAATCATTAAATATTTTATCAAAGTTTTCTTTTACTAGTTTAACGCCGTCTTCACGTTGAAGTACAGCGCCAACTTCATAGTTGAAAGTTCCGTCGTAACCGATTTTTTCAAGGTTGGATAAAATTGCGCTAAAGTCGATAACGCCTTCGCCGGGTAACCAATGTCTTTCAGTCGTTCCGTCGTTATCGGAAATATGTAAGTTTTTAACTCTATTACCTATGCAAGCGATATAATCTTCTGGTTTTTGAAGTAGAGAGTGGTTTACGTCAATCGTCATACAAAGTTTAGGTACGGCGTTAAGAAGTTCTTTTGCTTCGCTCATTTTATTTAAAAGCCTATTGCTAACCATATTTTCAACGCAAACGGGGCGTGGTGAGTAGTCGCAAATTTCTTCCATTGATTTTGTTAATTGTTCAAGCATAAAAGGTCTGTCGTTAGGATTTTCAATTAATCCGTCTGCAGGGTGAACGACAAAAAGGTTAGGAAGAAGATTGCCGTGAAAATCTATCGTACGTTTAAAATTATCTACTGCAAGTTTACGTTGTGTTTCATCAAGCGTAGAAAAATCCCACCAAGGAAGTGAAAACGGAAGGTGTACGCCTTGATATATAAGTCCGTTATCAATAATCATTTTAGCAAAATCGTTAACGTAAGGGTAGCAAGCCTTTTCTTCGCCGTAATTGCCTTGACCGGCAGTTACAAGTTCAATTGCCTCAAAGCCGTTTGATACCATATCGTTAATTTTTGATTGTACGTAATCGTATTCTCTAACCATTTCATAAATACGTTTTTCTTGGTAAATCCATTTAAGCTTAAAACAACTAATAGATAAGCTAGGTTTTAATTTAAACATAATACTCTCCTTTTGTGATAATATTTTACTACTAAAATCATATGATTGCAACAGTATTTTTGCAATTTTAAATAATTTTTAAAAAATGGTCAAAAACTATTGACAAATGGTTTTTATCGTTTTATAATTAGATTACAAATTAGCAGTCAAGCATAAAGAGTGCTAACAGTCTAAAGAGGGGTGTGCTAAAAGTGGGGTTAAGTGACAGAAAGAAAAAAATACTTCAAATAGTCGTTGACGATTACATCGACACGGCTGTTCCCGTATCGTCGAAAGTCATTTCCGAAAAGTATATGTCTAACGTAAGTTCGGCAACTATTCGCGCGGAATTATCGGCGCTTGAAGAACTTGGTTATTTAACTCAATTACACACGTCATCGGGTAGGGTTCCGTCAGCAGAGGCATATAAACTTTACGTTTCCGACCTTATGACTAAAGAAAAACTCTCTACTAAAGAACTTAACTATATTAAAAGTATCTTTTTAGAGAAAACTAATAATATAGAAAACGTTTTTAAAAGCGCGGTTAAAGTTATAAGTGAACTTACCGATTACACGTCGCTTGGTGTTTCCACTAAAGAGCAAGACGATAGGCTTCGCGATATTAAGTTTTATAGATTTAAGCCTGATACGGCGCTTGTATTAATCGTTACTGACGTTAAACTTTTAAAAGACAATTATATCCATATCCCTGAAGATATGACTAACGAGCAACTTGACGAGGCAAACGCATTTATTAGAAAGGCTTTCGTTGGAAAATCGTTTAGGGAAATATGCGAAATCGAAAGCGATTACGATGAAGGTTTTTCCGATTATAAAATGATATTTTTAAACGTAATCGAGGCGCTTAAAAATTATTTTACCGCAAGTGATAGCGACGTTATTATGGAAGGCGAAGACAAGATTTTACGCCACGCCGAATACGCCGACGTTGAAAAAATCAAAGACTTTTTATCGGTTGTGACTAAAAAAGATAAAATTTTTAATCTTTTAACGGGTGACGACAGAGATATCAGCATAAACATAAAAGTAGGCTCGGAAGGGTATGAAAATATCCCTAAAGACTGTTCGGTTGTGTCGGCAACGTACACGGCAAACGGCAAAAAAATCGGCACTTACGGTGTTATCGGTCCTGCGCGTATGGATTATCAAAAGGTTGTTGCCGTACTTGAAAACGTAGGAAAGATTTTAGAAAGTATGCTTTCTAACAAAAATTAAAGGAGAAAAATCGTGGCTGAAGAAATCAAAGAAGGGGTTTCTACCGAAGAAACTCAACCTCAACCTAAAAGCGAAAAAAAGGGTATAGACGTTAAAAATATGAGCGAAAAAGAGTGTAAAAAACTTCTTAAAGCACTTTTAACGGAAAACGAAGAATTAAAGCAAGACGTAGAAAAGTATAAAGTTGAAGCGCTCTCAAATAAAGATAGTTGGTATAGATGCGCAGCGGACTTTGAAAACTTTAAAAAGCGCAACGCCGAAACTAGAATTAACGCATATAAAGAAGGTAAGATTGATATGGTTAATAAAATTTTGGTGGTTGGCGATAATTTAGATAGGGCTTTAAAAATGGATTTAGACGCTAAAACTAAAGAAGGTATTGAAATGACGGCGCGTCAGTTCAAGGAAACTTTAGAAGCGGAAGGAATTACCGAAATAAATCCCGAAAACGAGCCTTTCGACCCTAACACTCAAGAGGCGGTAATGCAAATGCCGAAAGAAGAAGGGGAAGTTACTGGCAACGTTAAACAAGTATTTTTAAAAGGCTACAAAATGGGCGATAAAATTATTAGATACGCTAAAGTTGTAGTCGTTGGCGAATAAGAATATATATAAAAGGAGAATTTTATTATGGCTAAAATTATTGGTATAGATTTAGGTACAACAAACTCATGCGTAGCCGTTATGGAAGGTGGCGAACCAGTCGTTATTGCTAACGCTGAAGGTTCAAGAACAACTCCATCGGTTGTAGGTTTTCAAAAAGACGGCGAAAGACTCGTAGGTCAAGTTGCTAAAAGACAAGCGGTAGCAAACAGTGATAGAACCGTTTTATCTATTAAAAGACATATGGGTTCAGATTACAAAGTAACGGTTGACGATAAAAAATACTCACCACAAGAAATTTCCGCTATGATTTTAACAAAACTTAAAAAGGACGCGGAAGCATACCTTGGCGAAACTGTTAACGATGCCGTTATCACTTGTCCTGCATACTTTAACGACGCTCAACGTCAAGCAACTAAAGACGCTGGTAAAATCGCAGGTCTTAACGTATTAAGGGTTATCAACGAACCAACGGCAGCGGCGCTTGCTTACGGTCTTGATAAAGATACTAAATCACACAAAGTTATCATTTACGACCTTGGTGGCGGTACTTTCGACGTATCAATCCTTGATATTGGCGACGGCGTATTTGAAGTTTTAGCAACTAACGGTAACTGTTTCTTGGGTGGTGATGACTTTGATAAAAAGATTATGGACTACCTTGTAGACGACTTTAAGGCTAAAGAAGGCATTGACCTTTCTAAAGACAAAATGGCAATGCAAAGGCTTAAAGAAGCGGCTGAAAAGGCTAAAATTGAACTTTCTAGTATGACTAATACTAACGTTAACCTTCCGTTTATTACTGCGGACGCTAACGGCCCTAAACACTTGGATATCACTTTAACTAGACAAAAATTCAACGCTTTAACTGAAGACCTCGTAGAAAAAACTATCGAACCTTTAACTAAAGCAATGGCGGACGCTGGTCTTTCTTACGGCGATATTGAAAAAGTTATTTTAGTAGGTGGTTCTACGCGTATTCCTGCGGTAGTAGATAGAGTTAAAGCGGTTACTGGTAAAGATCCGTTCAAAGGTATTAACCCTGACGAATGCGTTGCTATCGGTGCGGCTATTCAAGGCGGTGTATTAACGGGCGAAGTTAAAGACGTACTTTTACTTGACGTAACACCATTAACGCTTGGTATTGAAACTTTAGGTGGCGTATGCACTCCGCTTATTGAAAGAAATACTACAATCCCTGCTAAAAAATCACAAGTATTCTCAACAGCGGTTGACAATCAACCAGAAGTTACTATCCACGTATTACAAGGCGAAAGAAAATTTGCTAAAGATAACAAGACTTTAGGTCAATTCAACCTTTCTGGTATTGCGCCAGCGCCACGTGGTATTCCTCAAATCGAAGTAACTTTCGATATCGACGCTAACGGTATCGTACACGTTACCGCTAAAGATTTAGGCACACAAAAATCTGCGGATATCACTATTACTTCGTCTACTAACCTTTCTGAAGAAGAAATTGAAAAGGCTGTAAAAGAGGCTCAACAATACGAAGAAGAAGATAAAAAGAGAAAAGAAGAAGTTGATAACAGAAACGCTCTTGACGGTATGATTTTCCAAATGGAAAAAGCCCTTAAAGAAAACGGCGATAAACTTCCTGAAGAAGACAAACTTAAACTTGAAGAACTTATCAAAGATGCTAAAGTAGAACTTGAATCTAACGACAACGATAGAATTAAAGCGGCTACTGAAAAACTTTCTAACGAAGCGCAAGCAATCTTTGCTAAAATTTATCAACAAGCAGGTGGCGCACAAGGTGTTGACCCTAACGCTACAACTGATGATGATACAGAATTTCATCAAAATTAACAAATAACAAGTAGTGAAGGGCAAAAATTGCTCTTCACTATTAGAATATAAAAGGATTATTATGGCTAACTATTATGAAACTCTCGGCTTGAAAAAGGACGCTACGCAAGACGAGATTAAATCGGCTTATAGAAAACTAGTTAAACAATATCACCCCGATTTACACCCAAACGACCCAGATTGCGCTGCAAAATTCAAAGAGATTAACGAAGCGAACGAAACGCTTTCCGACCCACAAAAGCGCAGACAATACGACTATGAGTTAGAACACCCTAATATGGGCGGTTTCAACTTTGGCGGGGGCGAAGGTTTTGGTGGTTTCGGCGATATATTCGGGGATATTTTCAGTCAATTTACAGGCGGTAGTGCGCGCGCTGAAAGGAACACTAAAGGTCAAGACGTAACTTTAGAAGTTGAACTTTCATTTTTAGACGCCGCTAAAGGTTGTAAACGTGATATTACTTATAACCGCAAAGAACCTTGCAAAGACTGTAGAAGTACGGGTGCAAAAAACGGCACGGCTTATTCTACTTGTCAAAACTGTAAAGGTTCGGGACAAGTGCAATATATGTCGGGCGGTGGAATTTTCCGTTCGATTAGCGTAAAAACTTGCCCTGAATGTCAAGGCACGGGCAAAAAAATCGTAGAAAAATGCACTTCTTGTAGCGGTAGGGGATATAATAAAAAAGAGACCACCGTTACTTTGGATATTCCTGCGGGCGCGGATACTAATTCGTATATGAAAAAACGTGGATACGGCGATGCGTCGACGCTTGGTGGTGACGCTGGCGATTTGATTATCGTATTTAAAGTATTACCGCACAAAATCTTTACGAGAAAGAATTACGATTTATATATCGAATTGCCTATTACTTATAAACTTGCGGTACTTGGTGGCAAGGTGCAAATTCCTACGCTTGACGATACCGTAGAGTTTTCTATTCCCGAAGGCACGCAAAGCGGTAAAAAGTTTATCGTTAGGGGTAAGGGTATAAAATCTCGTTTAGGTACGGGGGATTTATACGTTACCGTTACAGTAGAAATTCCTACCAAGATTTCAAAGAAAGCAAAAGCCGAACTTGAAAAGTTTGATAGCGAAATTGAAACTAAACAATACGAAAAAATCAAAAAATTCGACGGAGATATGAAATCTTTGTACGGAGTATCTTATAAAAAATAATCTTTAATAATAAAATTTTATTAAAGTGCTAAAAAACAGTTGATTTTTATTTTAGTTTTTGATATAGTATAAAGGCACTTGTTAATGCAAGTGTCTTTGAAGTGGGAGTTTAGC
>JAZURK010000172.1:0-10095 GCA_045606165.1 Christensenellaceae bacterium | reverse complement strand
ATTGCCTAATCCAGTGCCCGTAGAACTCATCGTAGAAACCAAGTTGACGAACGAGCGTAATCATTGCAGGCATCGTACCTACGATAGGCATTACCATCGTAAAGATTTGGAAAGTATAGAAGAACGTACTAAATTTATATTTATATTTAGCGCATAAGTATCCGAATATTAACGACATAAACGTAGGTAAAATACAACAACCTGCGCAGTATAAGAAGGTATTTAATACACAAATCCAAATACCTACTTTTACTTCGTGCCTTACAAACGTTTCAGTAAAGATTCCTACGTAGTAGTTAACCGACCTTTTGAACTCAAAGTGCTTAATAACGATAGCGTAGTTTGCTAAAACGTGGTCGTAATCTGGGTCCATTATAGCAAATTTAGTCCAGTAACTAAAGTCAGGTAAACCTACCGCGTCAACACGGAATTCTTGCCAGTGCTTAAATGAAGTATAGAAACCCCAAATAAGCGGAATAAATAAACTTACCGAATACACAAGTAATATCACCAAAAGGGTTATTACGAATACGTTTAAGTTCTTGTTTCTAGATTTAAAAACTTTCTCTTTCATAATTTCCCCCTTAATTAGTGGTCACTTGGACCGTATTTTTCAAGTAAGTGTCTTACCGTTAACGTTACAGGTAAGATAATTGCCGTAATCATTAAACCTAACGCAGAAATTTCCGAGTACGCCAAGTATAATACGTCTTTTTCCGCAATAGTTTTTGGCGGAATTAAGTTAGACTCTAACGATTGAACGTAAATGAAGTAACCTACAGTTTGGAATGGCGACGTGCCTTTAAAGAAGGTATACAAGCCCATTTGGTCTGTAAAGATAGCCGAAATACCCATTACCAAGAAGGTAATAACCGTAGGGAATATCATTGGTAAAGTTATGTAAATAAATTCTGTTACTACGTTAACGCCGTCTAACTGCGCCGATTCCGAAATAGATTCGTTAATACCACTCATCGCGCCCGAATACATTAAGATATTCATACCGAAACCAGTCCACAAGTTATAGAATATAACTACTTCCATAGTATTGGTTGACATCAGACCTTGTTTCGCGCCCGACAATGCAACGTAAACGTCTTCTACTACGTATTGGAATAATAACGTTAATACTACTGATGAAATAATAGTAGGCATGAACAACATTACCCTGAAAAGTTCAGATAATGCAAACTTTTTGTAAACGTAGTACGAGAATACTAACGCCAAAGTCATACCAACACCTAATCTCAACACGTATAATAAAAGCGAGTTCCAAATCATACTTTGATACTTTTCAATACTGAATAACTCGAATATTCGTTTAAAGTTATCAAGGAATACGAAGTCGATTTGATATTGCGTTGTAGTACCTTCGGAATATTTTTGGAAGGCCATCGCAAGCGCGCTTATATTCGCGTACACGTAGAATATGGATAAGTGCACTACTGGGTAAATCATGAGTATAGTGTAGAAAATAAGTCTTTTCTTATCCCTACTCATTGGAAGTTTTACTTTCTCTTCATTATTAACTTCGTTAAATCCACCGTCAGGATTTACGTCGTTAATCACCATTTCTTTTTCCATAAATTTGAGTCCTTTTGCTTTAAAATTTAGTGAGTTAACACATATAACGGTTAGCCGTTGTTTGCGTTTTATAATTATCCTTAATTAAATTAAGGTTTTAGTCAAAATCGTATAAATTCTCTATTTAAATTGCTATTTCTAAAGACGCAATTTGCTTTTAGCCCGTTTGGACTAAAAGCAACTGCATTTTAATATTTAATTAACCAATCCAAGAAACGTTAGGGTCATCAGTAATATCTTTACCGCCAGCGTACATTGACTTCCAAGAATCTTTCTTTCTCATACCGTATTCAAACGCATCTTTAGTTTTACATTTACCTTTTCTAAAGTCTTCCATTACAGTCGCACTGTGACAAGTGAACGCACCGTCTTGGAAACCTCTTGCGAAGAAGGTTGTATTTTGATAGAAGGTTTGGTTGTTACCATCAAATCTTAATACGTATGCATTTTTTCTTAATTCCCAAAGAGAAGTATAGAAACTATTCCAACCAGTTTTATGTTCTTCTTTAACTTGGTAGTTATATGGTCTTGCCATACCTGCTTCGATTGTGAAGAGTGAAAGTTCTTCGTCAGAGTGGAAGAATTGAATCCAATCTTTAAGAGCTGCCATAAGCGCAGGGTCTTTTGCGCATCTACTGTTGAATACTACTGCAGAACGTGAAGTATCAATAAGTGTAGGAGCTTCACCTTTAAGACTTTCTTGTACACCAACCGTTGTATCAGCCATTTTATCTTCGCCTGTTACAGGGTTTTCAAGGTTTACAGGAAGTGACATCCATTGAATATCTCTATCTTTTTCTTCGTATAAAGTTTCGAAGTATAAGAAGTTGTTTCTGATTGTTGATTCATTGTACCAGTAAGATGCTTCAATTAACATACCGATTTTATCGTTTTCGCCGTAACCAGAGTAAATGAAGTCTTGTTGACAGTCGATGTGTGAATATGTTTGAAGAGCATTTTTAGTTGTGAAGAAACCTTCTTTTTCAATGATTTCAAGTAATGCGATTGCATAGTATTTAGCAGCCGACCAAGTAGTATAATAACCTTGTTCTTCAGTAATATCTACAGTTTTAACGATAGGTTTTTTAATGTAGTTAATGTTACCGAAAATAGGTTCGTCTTTATAACCAACAACAACGTCCATTTTACCAGTTAAACCGTAAGATGCCCAAGCCTCTTGCTCGCCTTGAAGAGCAGTTGTCATACCATCAAGGAAGAAGTTTGCGTAGTTAAGGTATTTACCAGATAATTGTACAGGTTGAATACCACGGCTCAACATTCTTTCCCATAAAACAACGAGCTCAACTGCGCTTGAAGGTAAACCATCGTCTACAGTGCCGTATACGCCGTCAGGACCGCAAGTTTTGTTTGCATCGCCACCTCTCTTAATAAATTTGAAATTTTGACCTAATAATTTACTTTGGAACGCAGCGCCATCTTTGTCTGGTTGTGCAAAGTATAAAGCTTGGTCGTTGAATAATTTTCTATCGTAAGTTAAACCACCGTAAACTTCAGTATAAGGGATACCATAGTATTTACCGTCGTCACCTAAAGTAAAGTTCTTGTATTCTGGGAAGAACTTATCTTCAATAGATATTAAACCGTCTTCACCAGCTCTAGTATCGTATTTTTCCCTAACCCAGCTGTCAATTTCTAATAATTCGCCGGTTTTAGCCATACCTGCTACTGGTTGAGTTCTGTCCATAAAGTATACGTGGTAACCGTCGGTTGCCATTTGCGCAATTGATGGTTGACCTTTGTTGATACGACAAAATACGCCTTCTTTATCGCCATACGCTGTTTTAGCGTTTTTAGCCATAAATCTTTCGTTAGATAATCTTAACCATTCACTACCGATACCACCATCGGTAATAAAGAAATCGATTACTACTTTATTGCCCACGTCTTCGTCGCCATTGCCACCGTCACCGCCGCACGCTACTGCGCTAAAACATAAAATTAAGCACAATAACATCGTCATTAACTTCTTCATCATAGTTGTTTAACCTCCATTAACTATTGATTTTGATTTTTTTGTTAACTTTTTTGAAATTTATCACTCTAATACTGTAGGTATTAGCCGTAACCATAAGACGCAATAAACGACCTATTTTGCCCCCATTTTTCAAAGCAAAATAAGCCATAGGATAACCGCGGTTTAAAATTATGCAAAATTTCTTGCGCAATTATCATTATTTTTGGTGATTTTATTTTAACATATTTGCAAGAAAGTGTCAATGATTTTATAGTGTTTTCTTACAACTTTTTTACCCTTTTTTGTTTATCCCGCACAAATTAACAAGATATAGATTTAACTAACCCTAAAAACACAACATCTTGTTATTTAATCGCAATATTTAAGTCGACTTGATAAATTTGCAACTAGACTAAATTACACAAATTGCGGTCTTTATTATACAAGATATCTATTGACTTTAATAGTTTAGTGTTGTAAAATTTTATCAATAAAGTGTCTTTACACTATTTTAAGGAGAATTTTTATGTATTATACGCCACAAAATATAAAAGTTGGTTATTTGGCTCACTGGGTAAGGCCAGAGTTTAAATTTGCGGACTTTATTTCCGAGCAAGGCTTTGAAATCACAAAGATTGACCACACTAAAAAGAATTACCTTGAAGAATACGATATCGTTTTAATCGAACAAAACGGTTTTAACGATTATATTGAAAACGTCGAAGAGTATATAAGGGGCTGGGTAAAAAAAGGCGGTATGCTTTGCTTTTTCCACCAAAGTTTTGAACGCTGGGCGCCTTACTTCTTGCCTGAAGAAGTTGGATACACTCAACTTATCTACCGCCACGTACACACAATCGGCGGTTGCAAACCACAAGAATTCTTTACCGCTACGCACGATAGTCCTTATAAATGCTATATGATGCCTTGGATTGAAAACGCAGGCAAAAAGTTGTTTAACGAGCCTGAAGTTATCACCCCCGACGAAATGATTGACTGGTACGTTAAAACAATCCCTACTTACGACCAAGTAAGAGCAAGAAAAAAAGAAATCGATACGATTAGAAGTTCGGCGGAATCTTGTTTTGTCCTCCCTGACAACTGGGAAATTTTAGGTTCTTACGCAGACCCTGCCGTTAGGGACGGCGCGCTTATCGCCAAAGCAAAATACGGCGAAGGTTATTATTTCGTTAACCAAATTTTATTCCCAGACTATAAACCAGAAGACGAAAACGATAGATGTTTAGCGTTCTGGAAAAAATACCTTAAAAACTTATGGGCGTTCTTTGCAAGGTTTAAAAACGGCGAAAGTGAAGAGTTTATAGAAGTGAAGAAATCACTTCCTATTAAAGACCACTACAAACTTGCAACGCATATGCACTCACTTGACTGGTACGGTTGCGACTCTCACCCCGGCACGATTAACGCAATGATGAGATATCGTAATATTGACATTGCCTCAATTGCCGTTAAAGACAATGCGGCGTTTAAAGGTCATTTAGACGTAGAAAAATACAGCGACGACAAAGCTTTATTACTTCACGGTCAAGAATATCACCCGTTTAACTGGGGGGATAAGTGGGAACATTTATCGCACAACGGCTATCATATTTTAGCAATCGGTATGAACGGCGAAGATTATACAACGCAGTTTACTAAAAGTTTATTCGGCGATGAAGAAGTTTACAACGAAACTAAAAGGGCGATTGATTATATCCACAAAAGCGGTGGCGTTGCTACGGCTACTCACCCTTCTTCAGACCACTGGGCTGACCACGACTTTGACGGCGTAGATTTAGAACCGTTAAAACCGCTTTCTGGTAGTCTTCTTGAAAAACACTGGCTTTTAGGCAGAACTTATCCCGTAATGGTATCGGTTGACTTATTCGGTTTTAGAAGAATTTTAGATAACCCTACTTCTAACATTATTTACCTTAAAGGTAAAGCGCCTAACCGCGATACCGTTTGCGACGCGATTAGAAATAGGAACACTATTGCTTGTAGCGGTTTTGACGATTGCGATATTAAAATCGGTAATATTTTACCTGGTGATTTCGTAAGCGTTGACGAACTTAAAAACAGCACGTTAACTATCTATGCTAAAGTATATGAAGATCACCCTGACGATATGGTTAAAATGGTAAGGGTTTATTCCGCAGACAAGGTTATCTATGAACAAACGGAAATTAACCAAACTGAAATTAGCATTGAAATTCCACTTAAAGATTTCGAATTTGATAAATACGTCCGCGTAGAAATCGAAGGCAGAAACCACCACCACGTTTGCCTTTCTACACCGTTCTTTATTAAGAAATAAATTTCTTAATATGGATTTTATTTGTTATATAATAAAAACCACCGCAACTCACCGCAAGGTGAATATAACTCGCCAATAGGCGAATATCGTTCTTTGCTACAGCAAAGAATATCGACTTGGCTTTAGCCAAGATATAACTAAATAAAAAACCGCCTTGACCAAAATTAGTCAAGGCGGTATTTGTTTGAAAATTTTTACGGTTTATAAGTTACGTTAGAGTCTTCGGTAATCTGCTTATCACCAGAATACATTGTTTTCCAAGAGTCTTTCTTTCTCATACCGTATTCAAAAGCGTCTTTAGTCCAATGGTTACCCGCCCTAAATTCTTCCATAGGAGAAAGTGACGTATGGCAAGAGAAGGCGCCGTCTTGAAATCCCCTTGCAAAGAAAGATGTGTGGTTATCAAAGGTTTTGTTGTCTCCGTTAAACCTTAATACGTAACAATTCTTCCTTAATTCCCAAAGCGAAGTATAAAACTTATTCCAACCTTCTTTGTGCTCGTCTTTAACTTGGTAAACGAGCGGTCTTGCCATACCTGCATCGATAGTGAAAAGTGAAAGTTCTTCGTCGGTATGGAAAAATTTAATCCAATCTTTAACCGCGCTCATAACGGCAGGGTCTTTTTCACACCTACTATTAAACACAATTGCCCCGCGCGAAGTATCAATAAGGGTAGCCCTTTCACCTTTAAGGCTTTCTTGCACGCCAACAGACGTATCCGCCATTTTATCTTCGCCAGTTACAGGGTTTTCAAGGTTTACGGGAAGCGACATCCATTGGATATCCCTATCTTTTTCTTCAAATAAGGTTTCCCAGTATAAGAAGTTGTTTCTAATCGTTGATTCGTTATACCAATACGACGCCTCAATTAACATACCGATTTTATCGTTTTCGCCGTAACCAGAGTAAATAAAGTCTTGCTGACAGTCGATATGCGAGTAAGTTTTAAGGGCGTTTTTAAGAGTGAAGAAACCTTCTCTTTCAATAATTTCAAGCAATGCAAGAGCGTAATATTTAGCAACCGACCAAGTAGTGTAGTAGCCTTGTTCTTCAGTTATCTCTACCGTTTTAACAATCGGTTTTTTAATGTAGTCAATGTTGCCGAAAATAGGCTCGTCTTTATAGCCTACAACAACGTCCATTTTACCTTCAAAACCGTAAGTAGCCCAAGCCTCCTCTTCGCCTTGAAGTGAAGTCATAAGTCCGTCAAGGAAAAAGTTAGCGTAATTAAGGTATTTGCCTGATAATTGAACCGGTTGAACACCGCGACTCAACATTCTTTCCCATAAAACAACAAGTTCAACCGTGCTTGATGGCAAGCCGTCGTCTACAGTGCCGTATTCGCCGTCCGGTCCGCAAGTTTTGCTTGCGTTGTCGTTTCTTTTAATGAATTTGAAAGTTTGACCAAGTAATTTACTTTGGAACACAGTGCCGTCTTTGTCTGGTTGAGCAAAGTAATAACCGCCTTCGTTAAATAATTTTCTATCGTAAGTTAACCCCGCGTATACTTCAGTATACGGAATAGCGTAATATTCGCCGTTATCCGCTTGCGCGAATTTTTTGTATTCTGGGAACATTTTATCTTCAATAGATACTAACTCTCCATCGCGAGTATCGTATTTTTCGGTAACAATATCGTTAATATTTAACAAGTTACCCGTTTTTACCATACCGCTTACCGGCTCTACCCATTCCATAAAGTACACGTGGTATCCGTCAGTTGCCATACTTGCAAGCGAAGGCGAGCCTTTGTTTATTCGACAAAATACGCCTTCTTTATCGCCGTACGCCGTTTTAGCGTTTTTAGCCATAAACCTTTCGTTTGCTTTTTCAAGCCATTGCGAGCCAAGACCTGCATCGTAAATGAAAAAGTCAAGCGTTACTTTGTCTCCAATTTCTCCGCCGTCAGAATCCCCATTTGTTCCACACGCCACCATGCTAAAACTTAAAATCAAGCAAAGCAGCAAGGTTAGTATTTTTTTAATCATTTACTTCCCCCTAAAATATTCGTTAAATAATATCTTCGTTAAAGATATTATCGTAAAGTTCATCCTCTTCAAAATATTCGGCGTCAAAACCCTTTTCTTTTAGTTCTTCGGCAAAGTATTTCATACCCGAAATTTCACCACCAATGTGCCCAAGCAAAAGAAGACATTGTTTGTTGCCGTAATAATTTGCATCGCGCATATAATACTGACAATAAAGTTCGCTACCAACTTCGCCGGAAATTATAAGTTCACAGTCAGGTCTATGCATATCGGTACCGCTAAACAAATCAACCCAACCAAGCGCTAAACACACCTTTTTTACAAGCGTGGTTTTATCTCCGACAACCCTACCAAGTTTTAAGTTTACGTTTTTAAGTGCAAGTTTCGCTATTTCTTCTACCGTCATAGGCGTTTTAAGAGTGTAAATTGCACGGGCAAATTTTGTTGTTGGGTATTCTTTTTCAAGTTCAAGTCCAAGCGCTTTGATAAATCCCGCGTGGATATAGTCACTATCTCTATTGTGCGCGTGGTCGTGAAACCTAAATAAAGTAATGCCGTTTTTTTCTAAAATTTCTTTCTTTTTTAAGTCGTATTCTCTAATATTATCCGTCGCCCTATCGATAGAGCCGAAAACGCCCTCGTGCGAAATAATGGTGTTTGCGCCCCACTCAACAATTTTATCAAGCATTTTCGCAGAAAGGTTAAAGCATACGGCAATTTTGCCTACTTGATTTTCGCCGTCGCCGACGAGCACTTTATCGCAAGTGGGCTCTATTAAACTTAACGCGCTTGATTTTAATTCGTTTAAAAGTTCGTTAACCGTCATATTATTCCCCTAAAATTTCTTCCAAAATTTTAGCTACGTCTTCAACTATTATAAGGCAAGGTCGAGATTTATATTCTTCAGGTTTATCACCTAAAAGCGCGTCTTTTTCTTCAGCTAATCTTTTCATTAAATCACGGCATAAAATAGTTCCCCATTTTTCCTTGAATTTATCGGCTGTGTCTTTTACTAGTTTGTAATGGTTTTCTTTAGCGGTTGCATCAACGGGGTCGATATATCCGTACTTTACACCTAAAATAACGAACGCGCCCGTTAAAGCGCCACAAACCTCGCGCATACCGCCCATTCCTCCACCGAAAGACGACGCTATTTTAATCGCGGTTTCTCTATTTAAGCCAACTTCTTCACTGAAACCACCCGCGATTGCTTGCGCGCAGTTATATCCTTGAAGAAATAATTTTTTTGACTGTTCTACACAATAACCCATAATAAACTCCTTATAATTAACGACTATTACTATTATATCTCTTAAAAGATATAAAGTCAATACCAAATTGAGTTAAAACTATTGACAAATACGCTGTTTTTTGATTATACTTTATCTATTAAAGGAGTTTTATTATGAGCAAAGATATCAATATGGTTTGTTTAGATTTAGAAGGCGTTTTAGTTCCTGAAATTTGGATTGCTTTTAGCGAAGCAACTAATATCCCCGAACTTAAAATTACCACCCGTGAAGAACCCGATTACGATAAACTTATGAAGTACCGTATTGGTATTTTAAAAGAACACGGGCTTGGTCTTAAAGAAATTCAAGAAACCATATCTAAAATAGACCCGCTTGACGGCGCTAAAGAGTTTTTGGATAAACTCCGCGAGCATACTCAAGTTATCATTTTAAGCGATACTTTCTACGAATTTGGTATGCCACTTATGAAAAAACTTGGCAACCCTACACTTGTTTGCAACAAACTTGAAGTTGCTGAAAACGGCGAGATTGTAAACTATAAAATGAGATGTAGTAACTCTAAATACTCAACGGTAAAAGCACTTCAATTGGTAGGTTTTGAAACAATTTGCGCGGGCGATAGTTACAACGACCTTGGTATGATTAAAGCAAGCAAAAAAGGATTTTTATTCCGTAGCCCAGAAAAGATTATTTTAGACAACCCAGACCTTCAACACTTTACCGAATACGACGATTTACTTGACGCTATATTAAAAGCATTATAAAAATTTAAGGCTTTGCCGATAACGGCAAAGCCTTTTTTTAATGATATCTAAAGTGCTCTTTAGTCGATATTCTTTGCGTTGCAAAGAACGATATGCAACTAACGTTACACGTAGCCGAGCGTAGCGAACGCCAATCGCTTTAGCGATTATATTCGCAAATTGCATTTGCGAGTTGTGGATTTTATTTATTATATAATATCTTTCACCCGCAACC
>JAZURK010000171.1:0-3024 GCA_045606165.1 Christensenellaceae bacterium | reverse complement strand
ACTTACTCGCAATAACGCGTGTCTTTTTTGCCGTTTTATCCGTAAATAAAGCAAAACAACAAAAAACACTTTGCGCAATGCTTGCTTGTGTACAAAAAGTATACTTACTCGCAATAACGCGTGTCTTTTTTGCCGTTTTATCCGTAAATAAAGCAAAACAACAAAAAATACTTTGCGCAATGCTTGCTTGTGTACAGAAAGTACACTTACTCGCAATAACGCGTGTCTTTTTTGCCGTTTATACCAAAACAACGATAAACTTTAATTTAAGGATTCTTTATTTTTAAAAAAACTATTGACGGCTTGCCGTTTTAATGGTAAAATTATATCAAATTTATTTAAAGGAGATTTCAAACTATGAAATTCGCAACTGATGAAAGCGTTATCAAAACGTATAACTACGCATCTGTTGGTAAATTAAGTGAAACTCTTACTGTTACTAACAAGCGTGTTATTATCTCTACTGAAGGCAAAATGCCTGACGGTTCTGCAGTACATACTACTGATGAAGTTAAGCTTAACAGCGTTGAAAAGGTTTCTGGCCGTGTAGCGTCTAAAAGAAATTCTTTCTTACTTCTCTTAATGGTGCTTTTCGCTCTCGTTGGCATTGCTGGTGGCGTTGCTTTAAAACAAGTTGTTTTAGGTGTCGTTGTTGGTTTAGTACTTGCAGTTATCTGCTTAATCGCATTCTTCTTAAGTAAAAAAGTAAGTTTCTATCTCGAACTTACAACGGGTCAACGCGATGGTATGAGCGCTGGTACTTTAATCGGTAACTGGAAACCTGGCAAAAGCAAAAAGAAAATTAAAATCAACGTAAATGAAAAAGTTGCTATCGAAGTAATTGAAGAAATCGGCGCTTTAATTTTAGAAAGTCAAGCGTAATTCTTTATTATCTTGCTTTTCAGCGGTTATAAAATTAAATCAAATTAAAGAGGTTAAGTGGAAACTTAACCTCTTTTTGTTGTAATTTTTTTTAGCGTGTGCTAAAATAGATTTAACTTTAAATGGTTAAAATAGTTATATGAGAAAGAAATATTTAGTTGATGGAATGAGTTGTTCGGCTTGTTCTTCGTCAGTAGAAAGGGTAGTTAAAAAAATAAACGGTGTAAAAACCGCGTCGGTTAACCTTACGGCTAAACTTTTAGTCGTGGAAGGCGACTTTAACGACGCCGATATTTTTACTGCCGTTAAAAAAGCAGGCTTTACGCCTAGCCATTATAAAGTTGAAGAAACTCCTTCGGCTAAAAATGATTTATTCAAAAGGATAATCCCGTCTATTATATTGCTTGTAGTTTTAATGTACGTAGCAATGGGCGAAATGCTTTCTTTACCATACCCTAAATTTATATCGAAAACGGTAAACGCTAAACTGTTTATCGCAGTGCAAATAATATTAACCCTTCCCGTATTGCTTTTAAACTATAAGTATTTCGTAAACGGTTTCAAAGCGCTTTTTAGGGGTTCGGCTAATATGGATACCCTTGTTGGGGTAGGTTCTTTTTGTTCTTTTTTATACGGAACGTACGCGTTTATTAGGGTTTTAACCACTTCTAACGTAGACGTTATAAATTCGTTTGCAGGCAACTTATACTTTGAATCTTCAGCGATGATAGTAACTATCGTTGGCTTTGGTAAGTATTTAGAGGGTTTATCCAAGCAAAAAACTGAAAGCGCAACTAAAAAACTTAAAAAACTCGCACCCGAAAAGGCAACCGTTTTAAAGGACGGCAAGGAAGAAGTTGTTGACGTTTCTTCAATAAAAGTAGGGGATATATTAGTTGTAAAGGTTGGCGATAGCATTTCGGCTGACGGCGTTATAGTAAACGGCGGTATCGAAGTTGACGAGTCTTCGCTTACGGGCGAAAGTATTCCTACCGTCAAGGAAGAAGGCGCTTTGATAAAAGCGGCTACCATTTGCGTTAGTGGTTACGCTACCGTAAAGGTAACGGCTGTTCAAGAAGACACCGTTTTTTCTAAAATTATCGAATACGTTTTAAACGCTGAATCTTCAAAAGCCCCAATACAAAGGCTTGCCGATAAAATAAGTGGAATTTTCGTGCCAATCGTTATGGGTATTTCCCTTATAACATTAATAGTTTGGCTTATAATTTCAAAGGACTTTGACTTTTCGCTTTTAAGGGCGATATCGGTACTCGTTGTATCCTGTCCGTGCGCGTTAGGTTTGGCTACCCCCGTTGCAATCACGGTGGGTATCGGCAAGTGTTCGGAAAACGGCATACTCGTTAAAAACGCCGAAGTGCTTGAAAACATAGGTCTTACCCAATCGGTGTTTATGGATAAAACGGGTACGATAACTAACGGCAAAGTGGAAATAGTAGGGCGTTACGGCATTGAAAATCAAGATTTGCAAGCCGTTTTATCAATCGAAAGTAAAAACTCGCACCCACTTGCAAGCGCCGTCGTTGAATACTTAAAAGGTCTTGAAGTTATAGAGGTAGAAAACTATTTGTATCAAGTAGGCAAAGGTGTAAAGGGTACTTGTAACGGTAGCGAATATAAAATTGGCAATAAAAAATACGTTGATTACGACAACGCTAGCGAAGATATAAAAGAATACGTGGCGTTAAGTCTAAATAACGGCAGAACTCCGTTGTTCGTTGAAAAGGACGGCGTGGTTATCGGTATGCTTGAGGCATTTGATAATATAAAAGAATCCTCCTTTAAAGCAATAGCCGAACTTAACGAGTTAGGCGTAGAAACGGTAATTTTATCGGGCGACGATAAAAAGGTTATCGAAAGGGTTAAAACTGAACTCGGTATCAGCGAAGGTTACGGTGAAACGTTACCTGAAAATAAAGCAGATATCGTAAAAGAAAAATCCAAAACTAAAAAGACTATGTTTATAGGCGACGGCGTAAACGATAGCCCGGCGTTGACGGTGGCTGACGTTGGCGTTGCAATGTCGGCAGGAACGGATATCGCTATGAGTTCGGGGGACGTAATCTTATTAAAGAACGATATTACCGACTGTGTTAAAGGTATAAAGATAGGCAAAAAGACAAG
>JAZURK010000170.1:0-6102 GCA_045606165.1 Christensenellaceae bacterium | reverse complement strand
GTAGTTGTTTTCGTTTTTAGTAGAACCGTTTATTCCGCCTATATATTTAATGCCGTTGAAAACGAATTTAAAATAAGTTTTGTCATTTTCAGAAGTCGGATCGTAGCCATGTCGTTCTGTGAGCCAAGGAGTTGGCACAATAATTTGTCTTCCTAAGACCGCTTGGCCTCCGACTTGTAGTTGTTTTCGTTTTTAGTAGAACCGTTTATTCCGCCTATATATTTAATGCCGTTGAAAACGAATTTAAAATAAGTTTTGTCATTTTCAGTATCGACTAAAACGTCGCTACCGCAAGATTTAATAAGGCTATAATCGAGCGGAATATAACTTGAAAAAGTAGATGCTTCTTTTACGCCGTCTTCCGAAAGAACTGCTATTTCAATACCCGTTTTGTCTTTAATTGCCGTAAGAATACCGTATAATTCTCTTTCCATATAACCACCTTTTGTGCAATTTGTATAAATTTTACAATAATTATACTATTTGTTTTGAATTTTGGCAAGAGTTTTAATAAAATCAATTTGTATATTTTGCACATTAAAAAAGCGAAAGCCTACAAAGACTTTCGCCACATTTATTATTTATCTGCTTTTTCTTGAATAGCAAGCGTATCGCCGGCTGATGCAAGCATTTCGATAGTAGTAGCCATATCCCCGCTTTCAACGTCTTTAATAAAATCGTCAAGCCAGTTAGAACCTTTTTCGCCTTTAAACACTTCAGGTTCAGCCTTATCAACGTAGTAAACTGTTACGTCTGGATTA
This sequence comes from Christensenellaceae bacterium, assembly GCA_045606165.1. Taxonomy (GTDB): domain Bacteria; phylum Bacillota; class Clostridia; order Christensenellales; family Borkfalkiaceae; genus HGM11412. The sequence continues at coordinate 5,341 of JAZURK010000170.1, read as the reverse complement.
GACCAAGAGAAAGTAAGCATACCCTTTTCGCACCAGAACTTAAAGTTCCAATAATCGTTAGATGCGTAAACGGCAACCGACGACGAATACGACGTATCCGCTATAACTTCGCCACCGCCTTCTAACCCTGCCATAAATAATGCGCAGTCCTTGAAATCTTTTTCTTGAGTAGCGTAACGGTTAAACGTTCTAGCCGAGTGAACTTCTTTAATGCCTTGACCCGTTAAATAACGGATTAAATCAACCCCGTGAATAGCAAGGTCGTTTAAAGTTCCGCCGTGTTTACCCTTTTCAAAGTACCACATAGGGCGTTTACCGTAATCGAGGAAGTGTTGACCAAAGAAAGAAACGTTAACGGCTTTGCCAAGTTTACCTTCGTCGAAAATCTTTTTAGCGGTAACGGCAGAAGTCATATATCTCAAGTCAAACATAATGTAAAGCTTAAGATTTTTTTCGTTGACTAATTTAACGATTTCGTCGTATTCTTCCCTTTCAATACAAATAGGCTTGTCGGCAATAACGTGTTTGCCCGCTTTTAACGCTTTAATAATAGCCTCGCCCCTATCGCCGTAGCAACCGCCGATAGCAACAGCGTCAATATCGGTACTTAATAATTCTTCATAACTTTTAGAAGAAAAATTAATACCTAATCTTTCAGTTGCAGAGTTTCTAGCGTCGATATCGTCTTCAACGCAAGCAACAACGTCTACTTTATCGCTAGCGATAGCCATTTTATATAAACTGTCAATGTGATAATGTCTAAATCCATAAAAAACAATCTTCATAATTTCACCTCGGTAGTATTGTACCAAACTTTTATAGTTTTAACAAGAAAAAACCACAAAATTTATAAAAATATTTTTTATGCGCTAAAAAACTGTTGACATATAAATATAAGAGTGTTATAATCAACACAACTTAACAATCAAAATATAGATAGAGGTGCATTTGCCAATAAGTACCACGCATTAAAGGTTGCCAAAACCGCGTAGGAAAGGGGGCGATTGCCGAAGTGGGATAACGTGGCACTTATTCTGCTGGCAGTACGGATAATATCTTTACTGTTGTCGCAATTTTTTGCGGAGCGCTATTCTGTTATTTACCGTATACGTGTTTTTAATGGGTTAGTGTTTTATACTATCCCATTTTTGATTTAACGCATATACTACACAGTAGAAGGAGATTTATTATGAAAAACACAGTATTTACAGGCGCTGCAACAGCAATAGTAACACCACTTACCGCAAACGGTATCGACTACGAACAATTCGGTAGGCTTATAGAATGGCAAATCGCACAAGGTATCGACGCTATCGTATCGGTTGGTACGACGGGCGAAGGCTCTACCCTTACCGATGCCGAACATAAAGACGCTATTAAATTTTGTGTAGACAAAGTAAACGGCAGAGTTCCCGTGATTGCCGGTACGGGCTCTAACGATATCGCGTACGCTATCGAACTTACTAAATTTGCTTGTGAAGTTGGCGCTGACGCTATGCTACTCGTTACACCTTACTATAACAAAGCAACTCAAAAAGGCTTAATCACTTCGTTTAAGGCTATTGCCGACGCTAGCACTAAACCTTGTATTTTATATAACGTTCCTAGTAGAACGGGTTGTAACCTTTTACCTGAAAGCGTACTTGCCCTTGCGGACCACCCTAATATCGTAGGTATTAAAGAGGCAAGCGGTAACATTTCGCAAATCGCTAAACTTGCGTCTCTCGTTGGCGATAAAATTGATATTTACTCTGGTAACGACGACCAAATTATCCCTGTACTTTCACTTGGCGGTAAAGGCGTTATCTCGGTACTTTCTAATATAATGCCAAAAGAAACTAGCGATATGTGTAAATTATATATGGAAGGCAAAACTCAACAAGCATTAAAAATGCAACTTGACCTTTTACCACTTATCGACGCGTTGTTTATGGAAGTTAACCCTATCCCTGTTAAAGCGGCAGTTGCTAAAATGGGCTTTGGCGAAAACTATTTAAGACTTCCTTTAACGCCAATGGAAGACGCGCACGCTGAAAAACTTTACGCTTTAATGAAAGAACAAAATTTAATCTAAAAGGTATAATAAAATGAGAATATTACTACACGGCGCTTCGGGTTTTATGGGGCGCGAAGTTATTAAACTTGCTAAAGAAAACTACTGCAATGCAGAAATCGTACAAGGTGTAGACGCTTTTATGAAAGGCGACGAAGATATCCCTTGCGTAAAATCGTTTGACGATGCAACCACAAGCGTTGACTGCATAGTTGATTTTTCACACCACACCTTAACAAAATCTCTTTTAGACTTTGCTGTAAAAAACAATATTCCTACTATTTTATGTACGACCGGTCACACCGAAGAAGAAAAAACGCTTATTTACGACGCCTGCAAAAAAGCGCCTATTTTCTACTCGGCAAATATGTCAATCGGCGTTCCACTTCTTATCGAACTTGCTAAAAAGACGGTACTTGCTATGCCAAACGCCGATATAGAAATTATCGAAGCCCACCACAACCGCAAAGTTGACGCGCCAAGCGGAACTGCGCTTATGATTTTTAACGGAATTAAAGAAGTTAGACCACAGTCAGTAGCCGTTATGGGCAGAAGTGGTATGTGCAAACGCACCTCTGAAGAAATCGGGATTAACTCACTTCGTATGGGCAACGTTGTTGGCGAACACCAAGTTATCGTTAGCACGGCTAACCAAACTATAACACTTAAACACGAAGCGCACAATCGCGGTCTTTTTGCCGAAGGCGCTTTAAAAGCAGCGGAATTTATGTGTGGCAAGCCTAACGGTCACTACACAATGCAAGACTTACTTAAAGATTAGAATATTATGATAAATATAGGAATTTACGGTTACGGTAACTTGGGCAAGGGCGTAGAACTTGCCGTTACAAGTAGCCAAGATATGAACTTAATAGGCGTTTTTACAAGGCGTAATCCCGATAGCGTTAAAACGTTAACGGGCGCTAAAGTGTACTCTTCAAGCGAACTTTTATCCTTTAAGGATAAAATCGACGTTTTAATACTTTGCGGTGGCAGTGCAACCGACCTTCCTACAATGACGCCGGAACTTGCTAAAAACTTTAACGTGGTGGATAGTTTTGATACCCACGCTAAAATTCCTAGCCACTTTAATAGCGTTGATAAATCGGCAAAAGAAGGTAACCACGTTGCGCTTATCTCGGCGGGTTGGGACCCAGGAATGTTCTCTATTTCAAGATTGTACGCGCAAAGCATTTTACCAAACGGAAAATCTTATACTTTCTGGGGCAAAGGCGTATCTCAAGGTCATAGCGACGCGATACGTAGAATTGAAGGCGTTGTTGACGCTCGCCAATACACCGTTCCCGTTCAAGACGCTTTAAATAAAGTACGTTCTGGAGAGCAACCTACCCTTTCAACGCGTGAAAAACATACTAGAGAATGCTACGTTGTTATCGAAGACGGCGCTGACGCTAACCGCATTGAAAACGAAATAAAAACTATGCCTAACTACTTTGCCGATTACGATACGACGGTTAACTTTATCTCTTTAGAAGAATTAAAGGCAAACCACAGTGGTATCCCACACGGCGGTAGCGTTATCCACACGGGCACAACGGGACTCAACGGCGAAAACACGCACGTTATCGAATACAGTTTAAAACTTGATTCTAACCCAGAATTTACCGCAAGCGTATTAGTTGCGGGCGCAAGGGCTATTTATAAAATTTATAACCGCAAAGACTACGGCTGTAAAACTATGTTTGATTTATCCCCTAGCGATTTATCGCCAAAATCACCCGAACAATTAAGGGCGGAATTATTATGAAAACTAAAGAATTAATTTGCAAAAACTTAACAGTAACTGGCGATAACACCCTTGCATTTGCAGGGGTTGATTGTCTTTATTTGGCAAAAAAATATGGAACTCCACTCTACGTTATGGACGAAGACAAAATTAGGGAAAACGCTAAAGCGTATATAAACGCCGTTAAAGAAACTTTTGGCGATAACGCGGGCGTTTTGTACGCGTCTAAAGCACTTTCGTTTAAGAGAATTTACGAAATCGTAAATGAAGAAAATTTAGGAATAGACGTTGTTTCGCAAGGCGAGATTTTCACCGCGTTAAAAGGTGGATTTCCACTTGAAAAAGCCTACTTTCACTCTAACAATAAAACAGACGAAGATATTGCTTTTGCAATAGACAAAGGCGTTGGCTATTTCGTTGTTGATAACGAAGAAGAATTAGTTGCAATAAGCGAAATTTCTTTATCTAAAGGCGTTGTTTCTAACGTTTTATTAAGGCTTACCCCAGGCATCGACCCTCACACTTACGATGAAGTTGCTACGGGCAAAGTTGACAGTAAGTTTGGCTCGGCTATCGAAACAGGACAAGCCGAAGAAATTACTAAAACAGCACTTTCGCTTAAAGGAATTAATTTAGTTGGTTTCCACTGTCACGTCGGCTCGCAAGTGTTTGACTCTAGCGTGTATATAAGGTCGGCGGAAGTAATGCTTAACTTTATTAAAACGGTAAAAACTAACTACGGCTACGAAACTAAACAACTTGATATCGGCGGTGGCTTTGGCGTTAGATACGTTGAAAATCAACCTAACCTTGACGTTCCATCTAGAATTAAAGAAATTGGCGAATATCTTAAAGCAAAAACAACCGAGTTAGGTATTAAAATACCTAAAATCTTATTTGAACCAGGTAGAAGTATCGTTGCAGATGCAGGCTTAACCCTTTATACCGTTGGTACGGTAAAGCGTATCCCCGGCTATAAAAACTACGTTTCAATCGACGGCGGTATGACGGACAACCCAAGGTTTGCCCTTTATAAATCCGATTACACCTTATACCCTGCTTATAATATGGCAATAGACCGCGATATGACTTGTTCTGTCGTTGGTAGGTGTTGCGAAAGCGGTGATATTATTCAAGAAAACGTACAAATGCCGTCAACGATTAAACGCGGTGACGTTATTGCCGTTGCTACGACGGGCGCGTACAACTTCTCTATGTCGTCAAACTACAACAAGGTTTTACGCCCTGCAGTAGTTATAATTAAAAACCAAAAGGACTACGTTGCAGTTAAACCACAAAAATTAGAAGATTTAATTTCTTTAGAGGAATAATTTATGCAAGTTAAAAACCTTAAAGCAGAAAATTACGAACAACTAATCTCATTACTAAACGCCGTTTTTGAAAAGAAAAACGGCGTTTATACAAATTTTGAAAGAGATTTGCCTAAAATGTGCGTATGCGATAACGAGCATATGGCTAACCATTTAGGGATTTTTGACGGAGATAAACTCGTTGCCGTATTAGGCGTATATTTAATACCA
>JAZURK010000169.1:0-14907 GCA_045606165.1 Christensenellaceae bacterium | reverse complement strand
TTGTCACGGCGCGTACGGACACGACCTTAGACACGAAATAGCGTACGGTAAACAACGCCGTCATTACCGTTTAAGAAATTACATAAACCGCAACTGTGAAAACTACCCTACGCACGAACTTGGACCTATTGCTAAAATTTTAAATATAAATAGGGGAAATAGAATGTTGTCGCTTGTGTCAAGGGCGTCTAAATCACGCGGGATACAAGAATTCGTTAAAGGCAAAGAAGAATACGAGTTTTTATGGAACACCGATTTTAAGCAAGGCGACGTAGTTGAAACGATTATCACTTGTGAAAATGGTGAACTTATAACTTTAAAACTTGACACTTCGCTTCCACGCTTCTATTCAAGGGAATTCCAAATTCACGGCACAAAAGGTTTTGCCGATATGGACCATAATATGATTTGCTTGGATAGTGATAATTTTGAAGATATGATAGTCCCACACGAATTTTACGCAAAATATCTTAACAACGCAGAAAAGTATTACGATAAATACCTTCCTAAAATGTGGAAAGAGGTAACGCAAGAAACCCTTGATGCTGGTCACGGCGGTATTGACTATTTTGAACTTAAAGCCTTTGCCGAGCACCTTTTAAAGGGCGAAGAAATGCCTATCGACGTATATGACGCCGCATCTTGGGGAGCAATAAGTTATTTAAGCGAAATATCTATAGCAAATAACGGTATGCCTGTTGATATCCCTGACTTTACAAGGGGTAAATATAAAACTCGCAAACCTTTAGACGTTATAAAATTTAATTAATATTGATGGAGAAATAACAATGGAAAAATATTTAGTAGATGCGCTTTCTAATTTTAAAATTGACGGAACACTCGTTTCGGTAGAGCCTTACGGCTTTGGTCACATCAATCGCACTTATTTAGCGATTTATGACGTAAACGGTCAACCTAAACGTTATATTTTACAACAAATCAACTCTAAACTTTTCAACCCTGTTGAACATCTTATGAGTAATATTGAACTCGTAACCGAATTCAACAGAAAAAGAATTGCTGAAAGAGGCGGAGACCCTGATAGGGAAAGCTTAACAATCGTTAGAACTAACGATAATAAAACTTTCTATAAAGACGCTGAAGACAACTACTTTAGGGTATATATCTTTATTGAAAGAACGGTTGCTTACCAAACTGTTGCTAATCCTAAAGATTTCTATTATAGTGCAATCGCGTTTGGTAACTTTGCTAATCTTCTTGCGGAGTTTGACGCGTCGCAATTATACGAAACAATCCCACTTTTCCACAACACCGTAAACAGATTTAAAAACTTTAAAGAAGCCGTTGAAAAAGACGCTTTTGGTAGAGCAAAAGACTGCCAAGAAGAAATTAAATTCATTATGGATAGAGAGCATTATTACGGCAAAATAGTAGGTATGCTTGAAAGTGGCGAAATGCCTTTAAGGGTTACGCATAACGATACGAAACTCAATAATGTTCTTCTTGACGATAAGTCTGGCGAACCTGTTGCCGTTATCGACCTTGATACTATGATGCCTGGTTCACTTTGCTACGACTTTGGCGACAGTATTAGATTTGGTTGCAACCCTTGTGAAGAAGATGAAAAGGATTTATCTAAAGTAAACTTCCGTTTTGACCTTTACAAAACTTATTTAGACGGTTATTTAACCGCGCTTGGCGATAGCATTACTCAAATCGAAAAAGATAATTTAGCGCTCGGCTCGATTATGATGACTATCGAATGTGGTATGAGATTCTTAACCGACTATTTATCGGGCGACACTTACTTTAGAACTCACCGCGAAGGTCAAAACCTTGATAGGTGTAGAACTCAACTTAAACTTGTAGCCGATATGGAAAAAATTAAAGACCAAATGGACGCTTTAGTTAAATAAGGTTTCGTTATTCAACATTAAAAATCAAATATCTTCAATAACTCAACCTAAAAGTAAAAGGAAATTATTATGGAAAAATTAAAAGTTGCTTTTTGTGGCTGCGGTAATCGTGGCACTTGGCTTTCTAAAACTGCTATTTCTACTGGCGAATTCGAAGTTGTTGCCGTTTGCGACCCACTCTTTGATAGGGCGGAAAAACTTGCGGATACTTTAAACGAAATGCAAGGCAGTAAACCACTTGCTTTTGCCGACTTTGACGAAATGTTCGATAAGGCTAAACCTTACTGCGTAGTTATCGCTTGTAGTTGGGAAGACCACGTTAAAATTGCCGTTAACGCTATGAAAAGGGGTATCCTTGTTGGTATGGAAGTTGGCGGCGCGTACAACGAACAAGAATGTTGGGATTTAGTTGATGCTTACGAAGAAACTAAAACACCGTTTATGTTCCTTGAAAACGTGTGCTTTAATAAAGAAGAATTACTCGCTACTAATATGATAAGAAAGGGTAGACTTGGTACTATTATGTACTGTACCGGTACATACGGGCACGATTTAAGGGACGAAATCGCTGGTGGCGTAACTTCGCACCACTATAGACTTCGTAACTATATGAACCGTAACTGCGAAAACTACCCAACCCACGAACTTGGCCCTATCGCTAAAATTTTAAATATCAACCGCGGTAATAGACTTACTACTTTAGTATCACGTGGTTCTAAAGCCGTTTCTATGGAAGAATATATTCAAGAAAACTTGGATAAATACGAGGCAATCAAGGACGTTAAGTTTAAACAAGCCGACGTTTTCTCTACGATGATTACTACTGAAAACGGCGAACTTATAGATATTAAACTTGATACTACAACCCCACGTATTGCTTGCCGTGACACGATGTTCGTTGGTACTAAAGGTAGATTCGTTTGCAACGACTATATGGTACTTGAAGACGGTAAGTTCTCGATTTTCCACCAAGACTATCAAAACTATATTGAAAACGCTAAAGAATACGAAGAAGAATTTATGCCAAAAATGTGGAAAGAAGTTACTAAAGAAATTTTAGACGCTGGACACGGCGGTATGGATTACTTTGAGCTTGTTGAATGGGCTAAAGCAATGAAAGAAGGCAAAGAAATGCCTTGCGACGTTTACGACGCTGCCTCTTGGATGTGCATTACTTACTTATCTGAAATTTCTATCAACGAAAATCGTATCGTAGAAATTCCTGACTTTACGCGCGGTAAATATAAAACAAGACCACAGCGCGACGTTATCGATTTTGATTAATGGTGTGTCTTTTAAATTTCATCTAGTTGATTTTTGACGGCAAAACAACAAAAAATCCTATGCGTTTTGTTTAGTTACATACCTTACAGATATGCGCCTTCACAATAACGCCTGTCTTTTTAGCCGTTTTATCCGCCAATACGCAAACGTTTTGCAAATCAACTATTCTCAATTTCAAAGACATAAGGTAAAGCAAATGCTTTGCCTTTTAAAATACCTAAAAATAATTTGTGTACGATTTTATACAAAAAAAATAATAAAATGACTGTACTAATTTTCTAAATCAGGTAAAATAAATTTATCAAACGTATTTAAGGAGAATTGTAATGAGTAAAATTAAACTTGCAATTTGCGGATGTGGTGGCCGTGGTAGAACGCTTGGCTTAACCGCTATAAAAACTGAAAAGTTTGAAGTGGTTGCGTTAAGTGACCCATATAAGCCAAGTATAGAGCAATCCGTTAAAGAAATAGGCGCTTTACAAGGTTTTGCGCCTAAAACTTTTACTGATTATAACGATATGTATAATTCCTCTGATATTGATGCCGTTATAGTTTCTTGCAGTTGGGAAACTCACGTAGAGGCAACTGTTGCCGCTATGGAAAAGGGTATCCCCGTAGCAATGGAAGTAGGCGGTGCGTATAACGAGCAAGAGTGTTGGGATTTGGTTGACGCTTACGAAAGAACTAAAACACCTTTTATGTTCCTTGAAAACTGTTGCTTTGGCAAAGTTGAGTTGTTTGCAACAAGTATGGCAAGAAAGGGTAAACTTGGCACTTTAGTTGCAATCAACGGCGCTTACGGTCACGATTTAAGGGATATTTTAGCAAATAGCGTTAAAAATCACCATTACCGCCTTCAAGAATATATCGATAGAAACTGTGAAAACTATCCAACCCACGAACTTGGCCCTATCGCAAAAATTTTAGGCATTACGCGTGGTAATAAATTTACAAAATTAATTTCTTGCTCGTCTAAAGCGGTTGGTTTAAGGGAATATATTGATAACGATATAGAAAACTATCCTGAAGTTAAAGACGTTAAAATTAAGCAAGGCGATATTTTCTCAACCTTAATAAAAACTGAAAACGGCGAACTTATCGAAATTAAACTTGATACAACTACGCCTAGGGTACACCAAAGAGATATGGTGTTTATCGGCACGAAAGGTAGATTTCAAGGTAACGAATACACTATTTTAGAAGACGGTAAGTTTGACGGCTGGGAAGAGGCGTATAAAAAATATTTAGGCAACGCTAAAGAATACGAAGAGGAATTTTTGCCTGATATGTGGAAAAATATTACCGAAGAAATTATAGAAACCGGTCACGGTGGTATAGACTGGTTTGAACTTGTTGCTTGGGCGGACGCTCTTAAAAACGGCAAGGAAATGCCTATCGACGTATACGAAGCCGTAGCCGTAATGTGTATTACTTATTTAAGCGAAATTTCAATAAAAGAAGAAAGGTTTGTAGAAATCCCTGACTTCACTCGCGGTAAATATAAAGAAAGAAAAATCAAAGACGTTATCGATTTTGATTAAGGTTCAGTCACAATGACGGTTGAAAAAGTCCTTATGAAACACTGCGTAATGCTACGTTAAAACCACTTGAAAAGATGTATACTCTTATCTTCGGGTTTTGCCTTGCCTTACTTGCGTTTGATAAGTCCTTTTGTTTCAACCTTACATTGTGCCTTCACCTATAAGTAAAGGAAACAAAGCGCATATCTATAAATACTAAAACGCTTGAAATTTTCAAGCGTTTTTCTATTGATTATTTTATCTATATATTATATAATAAACCTATGAAATACGTACTAGTAACAGGCGCATACGGGGGTATGGGCAGTAAGTTTATTCAAGAATTAAATACTAACGGCTACAGCGTTATTGCCCTTGATTATAAGCAAGGGGAAATGGACGGCGCTTTGTCTATAAAAACGGATATAACGAGCGAAGAAAGCGTAAACTCCGCCTTTAATCAAGTGAAAGAATTAACGGATAATTTATATGCAATCGTTCATTTTGCGGGCGTTTATATGCTTAATTCGCTTGTGGAAATCTCGCCTAGCGACTTTGAAAAAATCTTTAAAATCAATCTATACGGCGCTTATCTTATTAATAAAACTTTTATGCCTATGCTTAAAAAAGGCAGTAGAATTTTAATTACCACAAGCGAACTTGCCCCTCTAGACCCACTACCTTTTACGGGTATTTACGGTATATCAAAAACGGCGCTTGATAAATACGCGTATTCGCTCCGTATGGAATTGCAACTTTTAGGTGTTTCAGTATCCGTTCTTCGCGCGGGTGCAGTCGATACGGGTATGCTTGGCGTTTCAACGACGGCGCTTGATGAGTTTATTAACGATACGAAATTATATAACTGTAATGCTAAAAGGTTTAAAAATATCGTAGATAGGGTAGAATCAAAGAAAATCAAGCCTATTAAAATTGCTAAAAAGGCGCTAAAAATAATAGAAAAGAAAAAGCCTAAATTTGCCTATAAAATAAATAGAAATCCGCTACTTTTACTACTTAATTTAATGCCAAAATCATTTCAATTTTTTATAATAAGGAAGATATTAAAATAATGGAATTTACAAAACTTATAAAAGAAAGATATTCGGTAAGAAAATTTAAAAAACAAAAACTTGATAAAGAAGTTATCGATAAAATTTTAGATTGCGGTCATTTAGCGCCAACGGGATGCAACTTTCAACCGCAAAGAATTTTGGTTTTGACGGAAGACGAGTCTTTAAATAAACTTAAAAACTGCACAAAATGCCATTTCGACGCGCCAAACGCTATGATTATTTGCTATAATAAGGACGAATCGTGGGTACGCCGTAGATATGATGGTGCGTTATCCGCGCCCGTTGACGCGTCTATCGTAACAACTTATTTAATGCAAGGTGCTTGGGATTTAGGCGTTGGCTCTTGCCTTGTTATGAGTTTTGACCCCGATGCCGTTATTAAAGAGTTTAATATCCCTAGTAATTACGTACCGCTTTTAATACTCGTTATGGGTTATCCAAGTGAAGATAGCACGCCACTTGATATGCACTATAAATTCCGCCCACTTGAAGAAGTAGTTAGTTACGAAAAATTTTAAAATTTAAGGGGTTTTTATGCTTTGGATTACTTCTGCAATATTTTCCGCCGTGTTTGCGGGGTTAACTTCAATTCTAGCAAAATGCGGTATTAAAAAAACCGATTCCGACTTAGCAACCGCGCTACGCACAGTTGTGGTGCTTGTTTTCTCGTGGATTATGGTGTTTATAGTCGGCTCGCAAATCACTATCAAAACGGTAAGTTTAACTTCGCTTGTCTTTTTAATTTTATCAGGGCTAGCAACGGGCGCGTCGTGGATTTGCTATTTTAAAGCGCTTTCAATGGGCGATATAAACAAGGTTGTGCCTATAGATAAATCAAGTACGATATTAACTGTATTACTTGCTATAATTTGTTTTTCGGAAACTTCAAATTTAGCAATAAAACTTATCGCGACGGTAATACTTGGCATTGGTATATTTTTAATGGTGGAGAAAAAACAAGCCGAAAACAAGTCGCAAGGTATGTCTTGGATTATTTACGCCGTGCTTTCGGCTGTGTTTGCTGCGTTAACGTCTATTCTTGCAAAAGTGGGAATTACGGGCGTTGAATCCAATTTAGGAACGGCTATAAGAACGGGTGTCGTTTTAGTGTTATCCTGGGGGATTGTGTTTTTTAAAGGCAAGCATAAACAAATTAAAACTCTTGATAAAAAAGAACTTGTATTTATAGCGTTGTCGGGTATAGCAACGGGCGCGTCGTGGCTATGCTACTATTACGCTATCGGGCACGGAATAGTAAGCGTAGTTGTGCCTATTGATAAATTAAGTATTCTCGTTACCGTGGCGTTTTCTTTCTTTGTATTTAAAGAAAAACTTTCTAAAAAAGCCTTTTTAGGTTTGGGATTAATGGTTGTGGGAACACTTCTTATGGCGTTTTTCAAGTAAATAAAAATTCGCAACGAAAAAGTTGCGAATTTTTTAATTTTACAAAGTCCAATTATTAAGCGCGTCGCTTACAACCGGTGTGATTGCGCTAGTTAAAACTTCGTAGCCTTTAGTTGTTAAATGTCCACCGTCAGTAGTATATTCGCTATAAATTTCCATTGTGTCGTAGTTTATTAATGCGGAATACAAATCAACAAAGGGGCAGTTGTATTTTTCGGCAAGCATTTTAATTTTTACATTATTATACGCCGAAAGTTGTTTAATTTTACCCCAATGTTCGCCGCCTGTTGCCGTTAATGAAAGGATTATAAGTTGCGTGTTTGGCACGTTTTCTTTAATGGTAACGATAATTCTTTCGTAGTTTTCAAACATTGTTTCTACATTGTTTGCACCTATTAAAAGTGTTGCAACTTTAGGCTTTAAATCAAAAAGAGAAACTTGCAATCTGTTTTCTAAATCAAAAGTAGTATCGCCACCGATACCTCTATTGGATACGAGATAGTTAGGGTAAAAGGCTTTTACATCGTAACCGTCAGTTAAACTGTCGCCTAAAAATGCTATGTCAACTTCATAGTCCTGTGTGGCGTCATTTTCTTGAGTATAAAGTGTCATTTTATTTTGTCGATATTCCAAAATTGCTTGTTTTAATTCTTCGTCATCGTTGTTGCAGCCAGTAAAAAAGGCAAAACAACAAGTTATTGAAAGCAATATACAAAAGAATTTTTTAATCATAATAATCTCCTTAAACTTATTATATTATACCACAGTAATATAAAATTTTCAAACAAATAAAAAATTCGCAACGGTTATGATGCGAATTTTTTATTAATTTCGTTTTAAAAGTTTTTCTAATGAAGTAAACCTTGCAGTTGGCTCGAAAAATTTATCTATAAATTTACTGCAAGCGTTAATAAGTGGTGAGTTGATAATTGTGGTAATAATAGTTCCAAGCCCAATGCTATGGAAACTTTTATAATAAATTGTAGACCAGTCAAAGGTAGTAACGTCGCCAAATAAAGTAAGGGCTAAAACTATTGATAATATTAAAAGAGAAATATCAAAAACCCTTTTAACTTTAGAAATTTCTATTTTGAACACGCTAGCAATTTCCGCAACGAAAAGTTCGTATACTTGAAGTGGCATATACGTTTTAAAAAAGCACGCTACGCCAAAAGCGGTGATAACGTCGCCAACTAAAAGCATAATATAGCGTAACCATACGTAGTTAAAACTAATAGGGCTTAATATCCATAAAAATAAGTCTAACACGTATCCGTAAATAACGGCAACTAAAAATGCTATTAAGTATCGCCAATTAAATTTTCTAACTATAATGCAAAGAAGTATAAGCATTAATCCTTGAATAATATATTCCGTCATACCAACGCTAAAGCCAGACCAAAGGTTTTTAATAGCGTCAAACACAACGAAAGCGGGCGCGGCCACCATTGAAACGCCAAGGTCGGCTTTACTGCAAATTGCAACCCCAAGCGCCACGAAAACTATTCCAAACACCCATAAAAGTTCCGAACTCTTTTGTAATTTTTTCATATTGACCTTTTCGGTTTTAACTTTTCTTCTTATTGATTTTTGACCGGCAAAACAACGTAAAATACTTTACGTTTTATTCGGTTTCGTACCCTACAGGTACGCGCCCTCATAATAACGCGTGTCTTTTCCGCCGTTTTATACGTCAAAACGTAGTAAACTAATCAATAATCTTCAAAGTTAAAACCTTATTATAAATTTTAACAACCCAAATATAATAGCATAAATAAAAACTTTTTACAATTAAAATTTCGGTGTTTTAAAAAATAAAAAAGACGCTAAATTGCGCCTTTTAAATTACTTGTTTATTTTAATTTTAGCAAGACCTGCTTCGGAAGTTTCCCTATACGAAGATTTTAAATCGTGTCCGGTTTCCTTCATTGTTTGAACGACCTTGTCAAAAGAAATTTTCCTTGTATCCCATAAAAAACTTGCTAAACTCACGGCGTTTATCGATCGCATAGCCGCAACGGCGTTTCTTTCAATGCAAGGAATTTGAACAAGTCCGCAAATAGGGTCGCAAGTAAGCCCTAAATGGTGTTCTATTGCAATTTCCGCCGCGTATTCGATTTTGTCGATACTTAAACCGAAAAGTTCCGCAAGCCCTGCAGACGCCATTGCGCAAGCGCTACCAACTTCGGCTTGGCAACCGCACTCCGCACCCGAAATCGACGCGTTAGTTTTTATAAGATTACCTATAAGTCCTGCGGTTAAAAGGGCTTTTATAATTCTATCGTCGGAATAATTGTTTTTCTTTTGTTGGTAAAACATTACGGCAGGGAGAACGCCCGCCGCACCGCAAGTAGGGGCGGTAACTATTTTTTCGCCACTTGCGTTTTGTTCGCTAACGGCAAACGCGTAAGAACAAACTTCGCGATTTTCTCTCGTTTGTGGCGATTCGTCGATATGTTCGTGGTTAAACAAGAATTTTGCTTTCTTTTTAACTTCAAGCCCACCTGGAAGTATTCCTTCGTCGTTAAGACCGCGCTTTATAGAGTCTTTCATCACTTGCCAAATTTCGCTTACGTAATCTAAAATTTCTTTACCTTCGTTTTGTATTACGTATTCGTAAAGCCTAATGCCTTCGTGTTTACAGTAGTTGGCAATATCTTCAAATTTAGAGTGTTTATAGATTTTTTCGGGACTGACGTATTCTTCGCCGTCTAAAAGAACACTTCCACCTCCAACGCTTAAAACTTTTACGTAATCGGTTTGTTTTCCGCCTGCGTAGGCGAATAATTCCATTGTGTTAGGGTGTGAAAGTTGTATATCTTCGTTATTAAATTCCACTTTGCAAGATATAGGCGCAAAAGTTTTTTCAATAACGGTATCCGTGCCGTGACCTTTGCCCGTTTTTGAAAGTGAGCCGTATAAAACCGCCTTAAATTCATCGGCAAGCGGGTTTTTGTTTTTGAATAATATGCAAGCCCTTTCAGGACCTATTGTATGCGAACTTGACGGGCCTCTGCCGACTTTATACAATTCTTTTAACGATTCCATTTTTAAATTCCTTAAATTTATTTTTTTGCTTTACGTTTGCGCACGAATTCTATAATAAAAAGTAATAACGCATAGCAAACGGCGTAGATAGGCGCCATTACCCAAGTTGTAAGCGGAGTATCTGAAAGCAACGGAGTGTAAATGTGGAAGGCGTCGGATAATCCTAAACAACCTATTAAAAACGCCCCAAGCGTAAGATAGCAAGTAAACCCAAATAAAGTGCAATACCATTTTTTATACGTAACGTTTATTTGCTTAAAAAGTAAAAGGGCTATAGTAAGCGTTGCCGAAAAACTGTGATGAAGTAGCCCCGAAATCGTTGGCAAATAAAAAATCGTTGGGCCTTGATTGATAAAGGCAGGGTATACAACGGTAGAAATTCCGCCAAATAAAGCAAGAATCCATAAAAAATGATACGCGTCGTTATCTTTTTTACCAAAGAGCACCGCAAGTGCTAAAACAAGACTTGTCAATCCGCAGTAACTTTCGGGTATAATTTCCACCCATCTTACCGTTTCGTACCTAAACACTTGCGAAAGTCTGTTAGTTAAAATTGCAACAAACAAGCAAAAAGCCAAACTTTTTAAAACTATCGTTTGAGATTTTTCAGTTTTAGCGTACTTTTTAGCAAAATAAAGTCCGATTATAGCAATCAAACTCGTAATGCCCATATACGTAAAATGTTCTATTCCATAAAGCTGTGCAGGCATAATTCAATCCTTAAAAAAATTTTGTAATTCTTAATATGTGGTGTTAATCTTCCAAGCCTATCAAATAATCTGAAGTGCACCCAAAAAATCGACAAAGAATAATTATACTATCAATGTTTGGGACTCTTAAATTCTTTTCCCAGCGGTTAATACAAGCAGTGCTTATATTAAGTTTTTTAGATAATTCATATTGTGTAAGATTTTTTTCTTCTCTCAATTCTTTTAATCTTTCTGCAAATTTATTCATATAGCCCCCATATTTTTAATCAGTATATACCAAATGGTAATAAAATGCTCAACATTTACCAAATGGTAAATATATAATATGTTTACCAAACGGTAAAAGGGGGATAAATATGAAAAATACAATTAATACTGAAATTATTGAAAAGTTTTTGCTTGAAAATAAAATAAGTAAAACAACGTTATGCAAAATGTGTAAAATTAGTTATAGCACGTTAAAAAAGATTATGAATAAAGAAGATAATTTTGGGATAATTGCACTTTTTAGGATTGCAAGAGTAATAAAAATTGAAGTATATCAAATGTTTAATTAAGGGGTTCGCCCTGCCAAGGGTTGCCCAAGGGCAAATACCGCCT
Source organism: Christensenellaceae bacterium (assembly GCA_045606165.1). Taxonomy (GTDB): domain Bacteria; phylum Bacillota; class Clostridia; order Christensenellales; family Borkfalkiaceae; genus HGM11412. Next base: position 3,388 of record JAZURK010000169.1, on the reverse strand, counting down.
TTAGCCAAGCAAAAAGGTATATACGGCGGGATTTGCTCCGCTCCTTATTTATATTGTAACTCATAATAGTCAAATGGTTTCGTTCCTCACTCAACGCATTTACAACTTGTTTTAAGATTTCGTTTGCAGTCGCTATCACGCCTGGGGCTAAAAATATGCGGAGCAACGCATATTTTTTAAACGCCCCGTTCAAATCCCGACACGGCTTTACAATCAAAAAAGTGCAGTAGCAAAAACTACTGCACTTTTTTGGCGGAAAAGGCGGGTTTCTGCCCCTTGATAAGGGGAAGGCAAACGAAGTTTGCGAGGGGTTTGCGCCCTGCCAAGGGTAGCCCGAAGGGCAAATACCGCCTTGACGACACACAAAAAGCACACCGTAATGGTGTGCTTTAGTGTGGCGGAAAAGGCGGGATTTGAACCCGCGCTGCGATTATCTCACACTACTCCCTTAGCAGGGGAGCCCCTTGAGCCACTTGGGTACTTTTCCATAATCTCAAGAAATTTTAAATATTAAATTTTAAATTTTCATGCTCCACTGTTAAGGGTTCCCGAAGCAGGGGCGCGACGCGTTAAGCAAACAATTGATAATTGTTTGTAGCCAAAGCGGCGAACAAACTACGTTTGGAGCTGGCACTTTAGTGACCTTGAGCCACTTGGGTACTTTTCCATATTGTCAAGTTAAATAAGTATAAACTATAAGAAGTTAAATCTTTTGCTAAAGCAAAATCTTTGCAAAACTTTTGTTTTGCCGTAAAAACTATCGTTTTTACACTTCAGTTTGAAATACTGCGAAGTTTCAAACCCTTGCAAGCAAGTTTTCAACTTCTTATATTATTAAGTTTTAATTTATCGGGCTCCACTGCTAAAGGTTATTAAAGCAGATTCTTGAAGCACTTACTTGCTTAAAGCCTTATTATAATACCATATAAAATTTGTAAAGTCAAAATATTTTATATCCTTTTTGCAAAAAATTTATTTCAAACCTATATAAAATTTAGTTTACAAAGTAAAAAAAATATGTTAATATACTAAAGATAAATTCACACTGGCGGTAAGCGCCCTAATTCGTGCCTTGGCAAAAAAAATTTTAACGTCGAACAAGGTGATGGGGATAAACGCAACGTCAGGCGGAATAACGGAGGATATTTTTATGGCAGTATGTTCAATGAAACAATTGCTTGAAGCAGGTGTTCACTTTGGTCACCAAACAAGCAGATGGAACCCAAAAATGAAAAAGTTCATTTACGGTGCAAGAAACAATATTCATATTGTTGACTTACAAATCACTGTAGAAGAAATCGAAAAAGCTTACAAGTTCGTTGTAGAACAAGCAAAAGCAGGCAAATCAGTTCTTTTCGTTGGTACTAAAAAACAAGCTCAAGAAGCAATCGCACAAGAAGCAGAAAGATGCGGTCAATACTACATCAACTCTAGATGGCTTGGCGGTACTTTAACAAACTTCAAAACAATTAGGTCAAGAGTTGAAAGACTTAACAAACTTGATAATATGGAAAAAGCAGGCGAATTCGAACTTCTTCCTAAAAAAGAAGTTATCGCTTTAAAAGCAGAAAGGGAAAAACTTCAAACAGTTTTAGGTGGTATTAGAGAAATGCACACTCTTCCTGGTGTACTTTTCGTAGTTGACCCACACTGTGAAGAAATCGCTATCAAAGAAGCTAAAAAACTTAACATCCCTGTAGTTGCTATTACTGATACTAACTGCAACCCAGACGATATCGATTACGTTATCCCTGGTAACGACGACGCTATCAGAGCAGTTAAACTTATCGCATCAATCATCGCTGACGCAGTTATCGAAGCTAACCAAGGCGAAGACGCTGTTAAACGCGTTGTTGACGAAGAAGAAGTTGTTTCTATGGATGAAGCAGTTTCTATGGACCAAGCTGAAGCTACTACTGAAGAAGCTAAAGCTGAATAATTTCAAAAGGAGATTACTATGAGTTTTACAGCAAATGACGTAATGACACTTCGCCAAAGAACAGGCGCTGGTATGATGGACTGCAAAAAAGCCCTTACTGAAACTAACGGTGACATGGAAAAAGCCGTTGACTATTTAAGAGAAAAAGGCATCGCTAAAGCTGCTAAAAAAGCAGGTAGAATTGCTGCTGAAGGTATCGTTGATAGTTATATCCACATGGGTGGTAAAGTTGGCGTTTTACTTGAAGTAAACTGCGAAACTGACTTCGTTGCTCGCGGTGACCAATTCAAAGAACTCGTTCACGACATCGCTCTTCAAATCGCTGCTGCTAACCCTTCTTACATTACTGTTGAAGAAGTTCCAGCTGACGTTATCGAAAAAGAAAAAGAAATTCTTCGCGCTCAAGCAATCGAAGAAGGCAAACCTGAAAAAATTATTGAAAAAATGGTTGAAGGTAGAATCAAAACTTTCTATGATGAAAACTGTTTAGTTTGCCAAAAATTCGTTAAAGACCCTTCTAAAACTATCGAACAACTCGTTGTAGAAGCAACTGCTACTATCGGCGAAAAGATTGCTATTAGAAGATTTGCTCGTTTCGAAATGGGTGAAGGTTTACAAAAGAAATCAGAAAACTTGGCTGATGCTGTTGCTGAACAAGTTTCTGCTATGCACAAATAAAATTACTAGAAAAGGAACACTATTTTTTAATGTTCCTTTTTTTTCGAGGTTCAAATGAGTATTAAGTATAAAAGAGTTATTATCAAAGTAAGCGGAGAGGCTTTAGCAGGCGAAAAAGGTATGGGTTTCGACCAATCCGTTGTTTCTAAAGTCGTTGACCAAATCGTAAACGTACACAATCTTGGCGTTCAAGTTGCTATCGTCGTTGGTGGTGGTAACTTCTGGCGTGGTAGACAAGGCACTGAAATGGAACGTACTACTGCCGACCATATGGGTATGCTTGCAACCGTTATCAACGCGCTTGCACTTCAAGACGCTATCGAAAGAAGAGGCGTTGAAACTCGCGTTCAAACTGCGCTTACTATAACTAGAGTTGCCGAACCTTACATTTTAAGAAAGGCTCTTGACCATTTAGATAAAAACCGCATCGTTATTTTTGCTTGCGGTACGGGTAATCCGTTCTTTTCTACGGATACGGCAGTTGCGCTCCGTGCGGCTGAAATTAACGCCGACGTTATCTTACTTGCTAAAAACGTTGACGGCATTTACGATAGCGACCCTAAAACTAACCCTAACGCTAAAAAGTACAAAGAAATTAAGTATATCGACTTTATTTCTCAAGGCTTAAAGGCTATGGATACCGCAGCCGTTGCTATTTGTATGGAAAATAAAACTCCAATTCTCGCTTTTGGTCTTGACGAAGAAGATAGCATAAGTAGGGTAGTTAAGGGTGAAGAGTTAGGAACCTGGATACGTTAATTTAAAAGCGTA
>JAZURK010000168.1:0-2658 GCA_045606165.1 Christensenellaceae bacterium | reverse complement strand
CCATAATTTGTCTTTTTATTGGTGAGATTTGCGGATTGGTTTACGAGCCGTTTTCACTACTTAAGAGTATAATTAATAAAAAGTTAATAAACCACGTATTAAATTTTACCTTTTTATTTCTCTCTGCGTTTATTTATACGTTAATGACGGCAAAGTTTAGTTTAGGTAATTTTAGATTGTATATGGCGGTATTTTTTTTGCTTGGTTTAATTTTATACCTAAATAGTTTTCATAAAATTATTGCATTTTTTATAATTAGGGTATATAATGTATCTATAAGAAAAATCAAGCGCGTTATAAAACGCTTAAAGGATTATAATGACAGATCAAAAAAAGAAAAGGGTATTTTCCGCTTGTTTGGCGGGCGCGGTGATGTTTTTATTCGTTCTTCTTACCGTTCTCGTTTATCAAGTGGTAGGCATACTTACAAGAAAAAATCAAATAGAACTTCTTGATGCCGAAATATTAAGGCTTGAACGCGAAATCAAGGAAACCGAAAGCGAAATCGAGGCTTGGGGACTTGATTGGATTATCGAGCAAAGGGCAAGGGAACTAGGACTCCACTATGAAAAAGAAGATTAATTTTAACTTCCCAGTCGGCGTTATCGACGTGGGTAGCAACTCCGTCCGCTTGCTTTATACGGACGGCGTTTTTTTTAATAAAAATATAATTACTACAAGGCTTGGCGAAGGGTTAAATTCTTCTAAATATCTTTCGGCTGAAAGTATGATGCGAACCGTCAACGCTATAAAAACTTTAAGCGAACTTGCTAAATCAAAAGGCGCTAACCAAGTTTTCGTTTTTGCTACGGCAGCGGTAAGGCAAGCAAACAATGGTAATGACTTTTGCTTGCTAGTAAAAGACGCTACGGGTATAGACGTTGACGTTGTTAGTGGCGATGATGAGGCGGAACTTGGCGTTAAAGGGGCTTTAAACGGCGAAATGGGCGGAATTATCGACGTTGGCGGTGCTAGTACCGAAGTTGCTTTTTTCGACGGAAATTCAACCGTTTATAAAAAGAGTATACCTATTGGGGCTGTTAAACTTTACGGTGAGTTTTCGCGCGATAAAGAAAAAATCACCGACTATTTAGAAAATTTAGTAAAAGATTACGGCAAAACGGTAAAGGGAAGTTATAAAGGGATAGGTGGAACTGCTACGACGCTAGCAAGTATCGACCTTAACTTAAAAGAGTATGATAGCACTATCGTTGACAATCATTTTATAACGATAGAAAACCTTAAAAAAATAACGGACAAACTGTATACTCTTTCGCCGGAAGAGATTATAAAAAATTACGCTATACAACCGCAAAGGGCGGATATTATAGCGGGTGGTGCAAGTATACTTTACGCAGTTTGTAAACACTTAAATTTAGACGGTATAACCGTTAGCGAAAAGGATAATTTGGAGGGGTATTTATACTTTTTACAAAATGAAAAAGAAGTTCTTTAGTAAACTTTTAGAGTGGGCGTTAACGCTATCCCTTTTAGGTTTATACGCCTTTATGCTCGTTGAAGTATTAACGAAAACCGAAAACTTAATATTTACGATAGGTTTATGTGTTTTAGGTTTAATAATAACGGTGTTTTTGTCTTCGCTTGCGCACGAAATCGGACACTTGATTTTTGGTATTTTTGCGGGGTTGAAACTTTATTCTATAATGGTATTATTTATAAAACTTACCTTTAAAAAAGGTAAATTTCCTAAAATACAGTTTGTTTTGCCGATTGATTTCGGCTCGACGGACTTCTTGCCTAAAACTCGCGAAAAATACTATAAAAAAATTTGTGTTTCCGCGCTTGGCGGGCTTATATTTTCAGCCCTATATTTGATTATGGGCGTTACCTTTATTTACGTTGGTAATTATTTTACTTACTTGGCGTTTGGGATTACTTTCCCAATAACTGCTTACATTATTTTAGTTAACCTTATTCCGTTTGATGAAAGTAGCGACGGGTATTTGCTTTTTAGCGCTATTTCGGGTGGACAAATTAAACGTATTATCGATAACTGCTTAACTGCTATTGCCGATATTACGCTTGGCATACAGCCTAAAGACCTTGATTCCCGCCTTTTAGCCGAATTTACCAAAGATTGCAACGCTTACTCGGTTAGGGTAATATATCTTCGTTATTTGGCTTATTTTAGGCGCGATAGGGAAAGAGCGGTAAAAGAACTAATTTCTATTTGTGATAGTCAAAAGTTAAACGAGGAGTTTTATATATTAATTTTCAAAGAACTTTTTTACGACGCATTGCTTAAAAAGGACGATGATTATATTAAGGCTAATCAAGAAGAGGCGGTTAATTATTTATCCTACGAAATGCACGCTAGCGATTACCGTATCCACGCAACTTATAGAGCGTATATCGGGGATAAAGATTGGGCTAAACTCATAATAAAATCGGGTGAAGAAAACCTTGAAAATTTCATTGAAAAAGGTATTGCAATCGCCGAGATTGACGCGCTTAATGAATTAAAGGCGCAATTAAACTAAAAATACTCAAATAAAGTGGCTTAAGCCACTTTTATTTTGCTAAAAATTATAAAAAAATCTTTACAAACGATATTTGATTGTGATATAATGTTTGTAATACTTATATTAAGTATATTATAAGTACTTAATGCGCGCACGCGTGTGGAGGGTAAAATAA
>JAZURK010000167.1:0-5114 GCA_045606165.1 Christensenellaceae bacterium | reverse complement strand
TATCAAAATTACTTCAGCACATTAAAGCAATGAAGTAAAAATCAAAAAGGTAATAAATTTTTAGGAGAAATTATTATGAAAAAATTCTTATCAACATTAGTAGCAGCATTACTCATCGTAGCATCGCTTTTCACTTTCACAGCTTGTGGCGGTGACAACGGTGACGAAAACTTAACAGGCGACTTAAAGAAAGTTAAAGACGCAGGCAAAATTGTAGTTGGTATTACTGACTATGCACCAATGGATTATCAAGACGAAAACGGTAAATGGATTGGCTTTGACGCTGAACTCGCTGAAATGTTCGCTAAAGAACTTGGCGTAACTTGCGAATTCTTTGAAATCGCTGACTGGGATGCTAAAGCAATCGAACTTAACGCTAACAGTTTCGACCTTATCTGGAACGGTATGACTGCATCTGATGAACTTGCTAAAGTTATCGACCTTTCAATTCCTTACGCTAAAAACGCACAAGTACTTATCCTTAAAAAAGATGCTACCGTACCTTCTTTAAGTGACGTTAAAAACTTATCTATCGCAGTTGAAAAAGGTTCTGCTGGTAACAAAGTTGCAACTGACGAAATTGGTGTAACTAACCTTAACGAAGTTGGTTCTCAAATGGCTGCATTACTTGAAGTTGTTTCAGGTGCATCTCAAGGCGCAATTATCGACGTAACAATGGCAGACAGCGTTATCGGTAAAAACCAATTTGCTGACTTAAAAGTTGCTGACGGTATCTCTTACGGTGATGAAGTGTTCTCGGTAGGTTTAAGAAAAGGTAGTAACTTAACTGAAAAACTTAACGCTTTCTTAAAAGCAAAATATGCTGACGGTACTATGACTGCTCTTCTTGAGAGCTATCAAGTATCAATCAACGTAGACGCACTTAAATAAGATATAAAGGAATTTAATAAATGGAAGTCTTTTTAGAAGTTACGTCAGTACTTTTAACAGGCTTCATAACATCGGTAATGCTTTTCGCATTAACCTTGGTAATAGCGTTACCTCTGGGGCTACTTATGGCATTTTGTTCAATGTCGAAGTTCGCCCCTTTACGCGTGTTAATGAAGATTATTGTTTGGGTACTTCGCGGAACACCTTTAATGTTACAAATATTTGCTATATTTTACTTACCGGGCTTACTTAAATGGTTTAACTGGCCACCAATGAATACAGGTTGGGCGTGGTTTGATAAAACTGTTTCAACAAGGTTTATTGCGGCGCTCGTTGCATTTGGTATAAACTACGCGGCGTATTTTTCGGAAATATTCCGTGGCGGTATTGAAAATATCTCTAAAGGTCAATTTGAAGCGGGTTACGTTTTGGGTATGACTAAAAGTCAAATCTTTTTTAAAGTTATTTTATTACAAGTAGTAAAACACATTTTAGCACCTATGAGTAATGAAATTATAACTTTAATTAAAGATACTTCACTTGCTAATACAATAAGCGTATACGAACTTATATTCTACTCTAAAAAGTTTATGTTAGACGGTTTAATTTGGCCTATATTCTATGCGGGCGCGTTCTATTTATTATTCGTAGGCGCACTTACCTTATTGTTTGGTTGGTTAGAGAAAAAATTAAGTTATTTTAGGACGTAATTATGGCATTTTTAGAAATTAAAAACTTTAATAAAACTTTTAGCGGAAACGTTAAAGCGCTTGACGATATCAACTTAACGCTTGAAAAAGGCAAGGTTTTATCTATAATCGGTCATTCGGGTAGTGGTAAAACGACGTTACTTCGCTGTATTAACTTTTTAACCGAACTTGACTCGGGCGAAATGATTTTAGACGGCGAAACACTTTTAAACGTTGATTCCTATGAAATAATTAGTGAAGCCGAACTTCGTAAAAAACGCCTTAACTTTGGTTTAGTATTTCAATCGTTTAACTTGTTTCCGCAATACTCGGTAAAGGATAATATATCTTTAGCACCGACTTTAATGTTGAAAGAAAAATATAAAAAAGATAAGAAAAATATAAACTTTAACGCCGAAAAAGAAAAAATTCAGCAAGAAACGATGAACTTGCTTGAAAAGGTAGGTCTTACTGAAAAAGCAAACGCGTATCCGTGCGAACTTTCTGGCGGTCAACAACAAAGGGTGGCAATCGCAAGGGCGCTTGCATTAAATCCTAAAATTCTTTGCTTTGACGAGCCGACTTCGGCGCTCGCCCCAGAACTTACCGGCGAAGTTTTAAAGGTTATTAAATCTTTAAAGCAAAAAGATAGAACAATGATTATCGTTACCCACGAAATGAATTTTGCTAAAAACGTTTCGGACTATATCGTGTTTATGGCGGACGGTAAAATCGTAGAACAAGGCAAACCAAAGGATTTATTTGAAAATCCACAAACTGAAAAATTAAAATTATTCTTACAAAGCGCATCAAACAAAGAAGAAATTTAATTTAAGAAGGTAAAAAATGAGTATAAACGACGTTCATTTACAAGAATTTTACAATTTAATATTGTCTTTAAAAACGCCTGAAGACTGCGCTTTACTTTTTGAAGATTTATGTACTTATAAAGAAGTAGAGCAAATGGCGCAAAGGGTTTACGCCGCCAAACTTTTAATGCAAGGCAAAACTTATGAAGAAGTTATTAAAGAAACTGAAATTTCTTCGGCTACTTTATCAAGGGTTTCTAAATGCGTTAAATACGGCAAAGGCTATAACAAATTATTAAAATGAATAAAGTAAATTACGACAAACTTCGTGAAGAAATTATAAGTAATTTAAACGGAGAGCGTCCAAGACTACTACTTCACAGTTGTTGCGCTCCGTGTTCTTCTAGCGTTCTTGAAAAACTTGTTAAACACTTTAACGTAACGGTATTTTATTACAATCCAAATATTATGGATAGCGAAGAATACTATAAGCGATTAAACGAACAAAAAGATTTCCTTTTAAAACGGTATAACGGCGACGTTTTAGTGATTGATGGAAACTACGACGTAAACGAGTTTTTAACGTCCATAAAGGGCTTTGAAGGGGCAAAAGAAGGTGGTGAAAGATGTAAGCGTTGTTACCGCCTGCGCCTTGAAGAATCGGCTAAAACGGCTAAAGAATTACAGTTTGATTATTTCACTACAACCTTATCCGTTAGCCCGCACAAAAACGCTACGTGGCTTAACGAAATAGGCGAAGAATATGAAAAACTTTACGGCGTTAAATATTTATACGCCGATTTTAAAAAGGGCGGGGGATATCTCCGTTCAATCGAACTTTCAAAAGAGTTTGATTTGTATAGACAAGATTATTGTGGTTGCAATTTTTCCAAAAATTAATGTTTAAAAAAAATTCCCAACGGTTTACCGTTGGGACATTTTTTTATTGTTAAATCATAAATACGCCTACGCCGTAGCCAAATGCTTTTTTATCTTGCATAAGTTTGATAACGTATCTTCTAAACGAACTATCACTAGGGAATTTTGAATAATCGTCGGTGTAGTCCATATCAAAAAGACGCCAAACTTGTTCGTAACTGTCGTAATCGCCGTAAGATACCATCATAAACCTATCGGCAAAGGCTTTTAAATTAGAGCCGTCTTTAAATGCAGGAATAATATTATAGTGTAGTAGCCACGAGTGCGCGTAGAAAATAGGCGTTTCAAGATTATATCTTTCCGTTAAAAAGGCTTGCGCTTTTTTAAGGGTTTCATCCATAGCGTTTTTATCAAGCCTACCGCCCGTGCGCGGTATGTGTAAGTTTATAACTTTGGTTTCAGGTGTAATTTCTATACCGTTATAGTTGCAAGTAAGCCCGCATTTAATAACTTCAAATTGAAGATTGTCAATACCAAATCTTTCTACTTGGAAAAATCCCGCAAACCACGCGCCAACGAAAGAACCCCAAACGCCTTTTATGAGTTTACACTCAACGGCTTTGTATTTTAAATCGCAAATGGTAACGTAGTACATTTCTTCAGTCAAGCCGAGTTCTTTGTAGTATTCTTTAAGCCTTTTAGCCATAAAAATAAAGATTAAAAGGTCACTTGCATATTGGTGTATACTCGCAATTTCGCTTGCGTCTTTACTTAATTTTAAAATATCGCCGTAGTTACAAAATCTATCTTTATCGTAAAGCGCTAACGCTTGTTTGTAAAGTTCTAACGCGTTTTCATTTGAGTAAATTTTGTCAAAATCGTTAATTAAACTTTGTTTTGCATCGTCTTCGTAATTAAATTCGTTTAAAAAGTTTTCTAGATATTTTTTCATTTTTCTATTCCTTTTGATATGTTTTCTAAAATCCCCCAAAGTTTAAGCGCTAAAGTATCTAAATCTTTACGTTTAAGTTTAAACGGTTTTTTATAAGAATAAACTTCGCCCGTTTTAAAGTCAACGCTAGGTGTACCTAAAATTAGCCTTAAAAGGCGTTTGCAACTTTTTTTAGGTGAAATGGTAAATAAGTACTTAAGCGGGGTATGGTAAGCAACCTTAAAAAACCAAAAGCCTTCGCTTGCAAAGTTAGTTCTAGGAATACCCGGCTCGAAAGCCACCGCGTTTAAACCTTTATCGCCATATAATTTATCAAGTTGCTTGGTAAATAAAACGTTGCAAAGTTTACTTTCCGCATAGGCTTTAACAGGGTTATAGCCCACTTTATTTTGAAAATCGGTTAAATCATAGTTCTTATTAACAAAGCGTGACGCTAGTGACGAAGTTTGTATTACCGTTGCTTTTGAACTAATAAGTTTATCAATCAATCCCATTGTTAAAAGGTACTCGGCTACAACGTTTACTTGAAAGGTTTTTTCAATGCCGTCTTCCGTTTCCGTCCTTTCGTTCATAACAGCGCCGGCGTTGTTAACTAAAACGTCAATTTTAGGGTAGGCGTTAAGTTCTTCTATTAACCTATAAACGTCACGGAGTTTAGAAAAATCGGCTATATGATAAGGGCAGTTGATTTCGCTTGCAAGTTTTTGAGTTTTTTGTTCGTTTCTGCCTACGATTACAACATTGTAGCCCAAATTTTTAAGTTCTTTAGCGCTGTACGCGCCAATGCCGTCGCTTGCGCCCGTTATAACAATCGTTTTCATACTTTATACGCTTGAGTTAAAGCGTGTTTACCTTCAAAATCGGTAACGGTAATTCTAAAATATTCATACGAAG
>JAZURK010000166.1:0-3535 GCA_045606165.1 Christensenellaceae bacterium | reverse complement strand
GGGAAACGATAACGATGGTTTTAAGTTTACCACCATGGATTGAGTGAAGTAAATTCATAAGTTTGCGCTTACCAACGGGGTCTAGCCCCGCAACAGGTTCGTCTAAAACCAAAACTTCAGGCTCGGTTACAAGTACGCCTGCAATCGCTACGCGCCTTTTTTGACCGCCCGAAAGTTCAAACGGAGATTTGTTTTTAACGGCTTCAAAATCAAGCCCAACGAGTTCAATACTCTCTTTAACTCTAGTAGCAACTTCTTCTTCGTTCATATCGGGGAAGAAATTGCGAATACCGAAAGCAACGTCTTCAAACACCGTTTCGGCAAAAAGTTGGGACTCGGGATACTGAAACACCATACCAACCTTACCGCGAAGGGAATACAATTTCTTTTTTTGCTTTTTATTTTTAATAGATAAATCGTAATCGCCAACCGTTAAAGAACCGCTTTGCACGGGAATAAGTCCGTTTAAGTGCTGAATAAAGGTAGATTTACCGCTACCCGTTTGTCCGATAATACCAAAGAAATCACCTTCGTTTATAGTTAAAGATATATCTTTTAACGCTTGCTTTTTAAACTCGCTTTTAGGGTTATAGGTGAAACTTAATTCTTTTGAAACAATTTGCATAAGTCCTCCTCTAACTCGTCAGCCGTTAAAATTCCGTCCTTAAGCGGAAGTCCGTAACCTTTAAGTTTTTCGGCTATATAAGTTGCCCTTGGTAAATCAAGACCGTAATTTTCAAGTTCCGTAGAGTTTTTAAACACTTCAAGCGGAGTACCGTCTTTCACGATACTACCCTTGCTTAATACGATAACGCGAGACGCGTCTACCGCCTCGTCCATATAGTGAGTAATAGAAATAACCGTCATACCGTCGCGATTTAACTTTTTAACAACGTCCATAACCTCTTTACGACCTTTTGCGTCGAGCATAGAAGTAGACTCGTCTAAAATTAAAACGTCGGGTTTAATGGCTAAAATTCCTGCAATAGCCACCCTTTGTTTTTGACCGCCCGACAATCTTTGTCCCATAGATTGCCTAAAACTTTGCATATCCGTAGAATTTAAAGCAAAGTCAATTCTTTCGCCTATTTCTTCACGAGATAAGCCGATATTTTCAGGGCCGAAAGCAATATCGTCCTCAACGATAGTTGCTACCATTTGGTTGTCGGGATTTTGGAATACCACGCCAACTTTTTTTCGAATATCAAATATTGAGTTTTTGTCCTTAACGTCCATATCAAATACGGAAATATCCCCTTCGGTAGGAAGTAACATACCGTTTATAAGTTTGGCTAAAGTGGATTTACCACTGCCGTTTTTACCTAAAACGCATATAAACTCGCCTTTTTCAACGGTTAAACTTAAACCGTCGATAACGTATGGGGCATCTTCCTGATATTTGAAAGAAACGTTTTTAATATTTATAATACTCATTTTTTTAGTATAACATTTTATAAAATTTTTAACAAGTATTTAAAAGGCAAATGTCCAAAAGTTGGGACATTTGCCTTATTCTTAAAATAATTGCAGTAAATCAACAAGTATACAGAAACCTAAAAGCACGAATAATCCAACCGCGTGAATAATACCTTCAACTTTTCTATTAATAGGTTTTTTGCGGATACCTTCGATAATACAAAATACCGCCCTACTGCCGTCAAGCGCAGGTATAGGAAGTAAATTGAATACGGCAAGGTTAATACCTATAAAGCCCATAATTTCAAGGAAGTAGTTAAACCCACCGTCTTTTATAGCGTTGCTAGTTACCGAAATAGTAGTAATAGGTCCACCCATCGCATTGATACTTAACCTACCCGTGATAAGTTCGCCAAGCGTTCTAAAAATAGTACCCGCTACCGTATAGGAATACCTTAAACCCCTCACGATACTTTCGCCGAACCCAAAGTGAAGGTTAACAGTACTATATTTTAAAAGCACAGTCGTTTTAGTAATACCTAATTCTTCTAAAACTTGCCCGTCATTTAAAGTTGAAAGGTCTTTATTGATTGATACGGAAACGAGTTTACTTTCGTCTTTATCGGCGTATCTAACGTAAAATGAACAAGTTTCGCCTATTTTAAAGGTTTTAGCGTAGTCAATTAAGTCTTTGGTTGTAAAAATCCTAGTGCAGTTATCGTAGTTTTCGTTATCGCCAAGCCTTAATAAATACTCGCCGTTTAAAATATCCGATTTTACGGTGGTTTCATCTAGCCTTACGATAGTTGAAACGCCTAATGCCGTGTAGGACGGGATTATATCAGTCATACTGTCGCTAGTTACGTCGTTTCTTAACCTAACTTCGCGAGTTTTAACTTGGTTATCTTTATCAACAACTTCAATTTTTACAACTTCGCCCGCTTTTTTGCCGTTTAACGCATCGGTAACGTCGCTAGCAAGCATAATGTATTTACCGTTTATCTTTTTAATGGTATCGTCGTTTTGAAGTGTGTAACCAGCGTATTCGGGGGCAGTTTCGGGTTTAATATCGTAGGTATTAATTAAAATTTGACCGTAAATCCCTACCGATAAAACAAGAACTAAAACGCCTAAAATAAAGTTCATCGTAGCGCCCGCAATTAACACTAAAAGCCTTTTCCAAGGCGATTTATTGTTAAACGCGTCTTTATTTTCGCTGTCTTCATCTTCACCTTCAAAAGCGCAAAAACCGCCTAGCGGGAATATTCTAACCGAAAATACTTCGCCCGTTTTTTTGCTTGTTTTTTTGAAGATTGCGGGGCCCATACCAATCGCAAATTCGTTGATTTTAAACTTGAAAATCTTGCCTACGACGTAATGCCCGAACTCGTGAATCGTTATCATTATAAGCAATACTAAAATGGCAAGCAACACCGAGCCAATCGTTTCTAGTACGCTAATTAAACTTAATAAATTACTCATACCTTGCACCTATTTTTATAAAATTCCATAGCGTAAACTCTAGCCATTTTATCGGTGTGTTCTAAATTTTCAAAAGTAACGTCTAACTTTTCAGTTTTTGAAACTGCGTATTCTAAACAGTTAACGATATCGGTAAACTTAATCTTGCCGTCTAAAAACAACTTAACGGCAACTTCGTCCGCACCACTTATAGCGCACGGAAAGTTATAACCTTTTTTAATGACTTCTTCCATAAGCGCAAAGCACGGATATTTTTGCCTATCCACTTCAAAAAAGTCAAGGCTTTTACCTATAAAATTAATAGGTTCTACGCCCGTATAAAGTCTTTCAGGATAAGTGAGCGCAAGTTGAATAGGAAGTTCCATTGACGGATTAGCCATTTGCGCTAAAACCCCACCGTCGTCAAACTCTACCATAGAGTGAATTATGCTTTGCGGATGAATAACTACGTCGATATCTGAAAACTTGGCGTTAAAAAGCCACATTGCCTCTAAAACTTCAAAGCCTTTGTTCATCATCGTTGCGCAGTCGATGGTTATTTTATTGCCCATTAGCCAAGTAGGGTGTTTTAAAGCAGCTTCAGGAGTAACTTTTTCAAGTTCTTCAAGCGTTTTATTTCTACACGCTCCGCCCGAAG
>JAZURK010000165.1:0-2008 GCA_045606165.1 Christensenellaceae bacterium | reverse complement strand
AAAGAACAAGGTATTGTTGATAGTATGTTGATAAAATTTGAAAAGTTTAGAGATATACTTAAAGAGTGGAACAAAAAGTTTAATTTAACTTCAATACTAGATGATAAAGAAATAGAAATTAAACACTTTTTAGATAGTATAAAAGGAGAGAAATACTTTCCTAAAAATGCAAGCGTGGTTGAAGTTGGTAGCGGTGGTGGATTTCCGTCAATTCCACTTATGATAGTAAGGGAAGATTTGAAATTTACACTTATTGAAAGCACTGGTAAAAAGTGCGAATTTTTAAAATTCGTTATAAAAGAACTTTCTTTAAACGGCGAAGTTTATAATATGCGCGCTGAAGATGCAGGTAAAAACGAAAATTTCCGCGAAAAGTTCGACGTTGTAACGGCAAGGGCGGTTGCAAGGCTTAATACTTTATCGGAATATTGTATTCCGCTTGTAAAAAAAGGAGGACTTTTTATCGCGTATAAAGGGGAAGATAACGGCGAAGAAATAGAAAGCCAAAACGCCATAAAAACACTTGGTGGAAGTTATAACGAAAAGGTTAAATATCTTCTTTACAACGGCGAAAACGAGCGTACTATACATATTATTAAAAAAACTGAAAATACACCGCCAAAATATCCAAGGGGAAACGGTAAAGAAAGGAGTAAACCGCTTTGATTTCATTAAAAATACCCGATTACGATATAAAAACTACTTGCTCGTTTACAGGTCATAGAATATTAAAAAAAGAGTTTACTTTAGAAGACCTTTCATTAGTAATAGATAATGCAATAAATAAGGGTTATAAAACTTTTTTAGTTGGTATGGCAAGGGGTTTCGATTTAAAGTGTGTTAAGGTTTTAGCCGAAAAAAAACAAGCAGGTAACAAGATAGAAATTATTGCTTGTATGCCGTGTAAAGACCAAAATAAATACTTTACCGAAAAGGAAAATCAAGAGTTTTTCGAAATGCTTTACTTAACGGATAAGCAAGTTTATCTACAAGAAAACTACGATAGCGAGTGTATGTTTTTAAGAAATAAATATATGGTGGATAATAGTTCGCTTTTAATTGCATACTACCATTATCAAAGGGGAGGCACGCACTCAACGGTAACTTACGCAATCAAGCAAAACAAAGAAATTTTGTACATTTAAAAAGGATATTTATGAATTTAAACAAGGCTTTTGCTTTAAAGGTTACGAAACTTTTACAAGAAAGGGGAATAAGTAAATATAAACTTGAAAAAGAAACGGGGATAACCCACTCTGCTTTAAGATATATTTTTAACGAAGTAAATAAAGACGTAAAATTTTCAACTATCGTTAAAGTTTGTAATTTTTTTAATTTATCACTAACCGAATTTTTTAACGATGACCTTTTTAAAATAGAAAATTTAGATTTTGAATAAAAATAAAAGATAGGCGAGTTGCCTATCTTTTTATTTTTACAACTTTAATTTTATCGATGTCGTAATATTTAAAAATTTCTATCGTTTCATTTGATATAACTTCGCCCGGCATTAGTATAGGAACAGCGGGCGGGCAAGGTAAATTAAAATCCGCGTAAATTTTACCAATCGAAGTATTAATATCAACAACTTCAGTTAAACTTGAAAGAGTTTCTTGTAAAGATAAAGCGCGCCCGTTTTTACTAAAAGAAAAATTAGTTTTTTCTATTTCTTTGCGCTTTTTAATACTTAATAAAATAGTTTTTACTTTTTCTAATTCGCTATCTAAAATTTCAACGGTAAACATTAAAACAACGTAGTCTATATCGTAAAATTCAACGAATATATCGTTATTTTTTAATATTTCAGAAATTTCTTTACCCGTATAGCCGTAGGCTTTAGCGTCAATTGTTAGTTTAAGCGGTTCGTTGCCGATAAGAGTATATCCTGCGTTTTTAAGTTCTTGTTTTAAATAGTCTAATTTTTTAGTAAAATCGCAAAGTTTTTTACTGTATTTCTTATATAAATACTCGTTAACGTTATCTAAAGAACTTAAAATTAGATAAGACG
>JAZURK010000164.1:0-2759 GCA_045606165.1 Christensenellaceae bacterium | reverse complement strand
AAGCACTTTTCCTTCGAGTTTACTTTCACTAATTAAATATTTAGATAAATTAGCACCGCAAAAACAATTGTAAGTAAAATCTTTAAGTTGTTCTTCATTATAAAATACCGCTGGCGATATATCGTGACAAAATTCGCCTTTCTTCCAGCCAAGTACTCTATTTACACTACCATCGTTTAAAAGTTCTTTTGCCCTTTTAATCATCAATTTTTCTAATTCTTGCATCTTAAATCCTCCAACTTCTTGTTTTCGCCAAGTTCATTGATAGTTTTAGCAAAATCGTTCATAACCTTAGAAAATTTAACGCCTTCGGCAGCGGAAACCCACTCAACTCTCGTTCTCTCTCTTTCAATGCCTAAAAAGTTAAGCATATTGAATAATAAAGACATTCTTCTTCTTGCAAAGTAATTACCCGAAGTATAATGGCAATCGCCTGGGTGACAACCGCAAATAATTACACCGTCAGCCCCCTTTTGAAAAGCCTTTAAAATAAAGGTTGGGTTAACTCTACACGAACAAGGCACTCTTATAATTTTTACGTTCGCAGGATATGAAAGCCTTGACGAACCGGCAAGGTCGGCACCCGCATAACTACACCAGTTACAACAAAATGCTACTATTAAAGGTTTATATTCTTTTACTTCTTGCATATTGCATCAACCTCCGCCATTATTTGCTTTGTTGAGAAGCCTTTTAAATCCATAGCGCCTGACGGACAAGTTACCGTACACGCACCACAGCCTTGACATACTGCCGGATTAACCGTAGCAACTCTTCTAACTTCCGTTCTACCGCCACCAAGTCTAAATTCTTTATCCACGTACGTAATAGCGCCGTATGGACAAACGTTTTCACAAACTGAACAGCCCGTACATAACATATCGTCGGCACTTGCTACGCAAGGGTTAGTTTTTAATTTATCTTTAACTAAAAGCGCAATAACTTTTGATGCGCAAGCACTTGCTTGAGAAACCGTTTCTGGAATATCTTTTGGTCCTTGACATACGCCCGACAAGAAAATTCCCGCCGTTGGACTTTCAACAGGACGAAGTTTTGCGTGTGCTTCCGTTAAGAAATTATTAGTATCAATACTTGCCGTTAATAAGGTTGCTATCTTTCTAACCGATGGGTCTGGCTCGATAGCGGCGGCAAGTACGACCATATCACACTCTTTTACAATTTGTACGCCGTTTAAAATATCAGCGCCTTGAACAACGAGTCTACCGTCTTTATCGTAAACCTTACCAACCATACCTTTGATATATTCAACGTCATATTGTTCAACCGCCCTTCTAAAAAACTCGTCGTAGTTTTTGCCAGGAGTTCTTACGTCTATGTAAAATACGGTTACGTTACAATTTGGATATTTTTCTCTAACGAGCATAGCGTGTTTTGCCGTATACATACAACAAATTTTACTACAATACGGTTTACCACAACCTGAAACGTCCCTTGAACCTACGCATTGAATAAATACTATTTCTTTTGGCTCTTTATTATTTGATGGACAAACTAAATGTCCGCCCGTTGGTCCTGCCGCATTCATAATTCTTTCAAACTCTAACGAAGTAACAACGTCTTTATACGTTGAGTAGCCGTATTCGTTAAAGTTTTCTAATGAAATAGGTTTGTAACCCGTTGCAACTACTATTGCGCCGTATTCTCTTTCAATATATTCATCTTTTTGCGTATAGTCAATAGCCTTAACTTGACATTTTAATTGACATAAACCACATTTACCCGTTTTAAGTTTGATACATTCGTTAGCATCAATAACCGCAACGTTTGGAATTGCTTGCGCAAAAGGAATATAAATGGCTGGTCTTGTGTTTAAGCCCATATTAAATTCGTTAAGTCCCTTTTTAGAAGGACATTTTTGCATACACTCGCCACAACCCGTACACTTTTTCTCGTCAACGAATCTTGCTTTCTTTTTAATTTTTACTTTGAAATTACCTACGAAACCTTTTACGTCTTCAATTTCGCTATAAGTTAAAATATCAATTTTCTCGTTTTGAGCACAATCAACCATTTTTGGTGTTAAAATACACGCCGCGCAGTCTAACGTTGGAAAGGTTTTATCAAGTTTTGCCATATTACCGCCGATAGTTGGCGATTTTTCAACTATATCAACTTCAAAACCCGCCTCGGCAATATCAAGCGCCGATTGTATACCTGCAATACCGCCACCTATAACGAGCGCACGTTTAACAACGGGACTTTCCCCCGAAGTAAGCGGTGTATTGAGTTTTAATTTTGCTATTGCGCTTCTTCCTAAAATAATTGCTTTTTCAGTTGCTTCGTCTTTATCTTTATGTATCCACGAACATTGTTCACGAATATTCGCGATTTCAACCATATAAGGGTTGATACCCGCTGCTTGAGCGGTTTTTCTAAACGTTGCTTCGTGCATTCTAGGCGAGCAGGAACAAACTACGATACCCGTAAGGTTATGTTCTTTGATAGCCTGTTTAATAAGTTCTTGACCTGCTTGCGAACACATATATTGATAGTTGGCGGAATGAACGACACCGGGTTCGTGAGCGAGCGCTTCCGCTACCCTTTTAACGTCAACCGTGCCGGCAATGTTACTACCGCACCAACATACGGATACTCCTATTCTTTGCATTTGTATTCTCCTTTATTACTTACTGTATTTCCTAAGCGCCGTTACGATTGCCTGTTGTGGCATATCTTCGTCTAAAAGCGCTGGAATATCGTCTGCTTTAAGGTGATTGTTGCCTTGCTGACGAACGACT
>JAZURK010000163.1:0-2904 GCA_045606165.1 Christensenellaceae bacterium | reverse complement strand
ATGCCTTATAGGGGTAAAAAAGTTTCTAAACTTACAAAAATTTTATTCCCTATAATTATTACTATGGTAGGCGGTTTAGTTGCTCCTGAATCGGTTGACTTATTAGGTTTCTTAATGTTTGGTAACTTAATTAGAGAATGTGGCGTATTAGACTCGCTTTCTGATACAGCATCTAAAGTGTTAGCAAACCTTGTAACGATTTTCCTTGGTATGACTGTTGCTACTCAAATGACTGGCGATAAGTTCTTACAACTTTCAACGTTACTTATTTTAGGTTTAGGTTTAGTTGCGTTTATCTTTGATACCGCAGGTGGCGTACTCTTTGCTAAATTCTTAAACTTATTCTTAAAAGAAAAAATCAACCCAATGATTGGCGCTGCTGGTATTTCGGCTTTCCCAATGTCGGGTAGAGTAGTTCACAAAATGGGTCTTAAAGAAGATTCACAAAACCACTTATTAATGCAAAGTATCGGTGTAAACGTATCAGGTCAAATTGCATCCGTTATTGCGGGCGGTATGATACTTGCGTTCTTTGCGTGAAGGGGGTAGACTATGTTTTTAAACACTTTATTATCAACAATTGAATTAGTTTTTAACCCCGCTAGATTTTTAGAGGCTTTACCATATATGGGTCTTGGTATGCTTGGTATTTTTATCGTAATGGGCGTAATTATATTAATTATGACTTTTATGGGTAAAATTGAAGGCTATTTTGAAAAGAAAAAAGCAGAAAAATCATCTCAAAAAGAATTAGAAGAATAAAAAATTAAATGAATTATCTTATCAAAAGTAGGGTAATTCATTTTTTTTGTTTATTTATATAAAAATATTAAGAAAATATAT
Organism: Christensenellaceae bacterium; assembly: GCA_045606165.1. Lineage (GTDB taxonomy): Bacteria > Bacillota > Clostridia > Christensenellales > Borkfalkiaceae > HGM11412. Next base: position 2,061 of record JAZURK010000163.1, on the reverse strand, counting down.
TGCAATTTTTTAGTGTTTATTGTATAATGTTTAAGTAAAAATATAATGGAGGCATTTATGGATAAAATAAATTTATTTAATGCTCGTAAAGCTAAACTTTTAGCGGAATCGGCTGATATTAGAAGCAAGCTCGCTGAAATTATCGACGATAAAAGTTTTGTTGAACTCAACGCTTATTCTTTTGCTAAAAACGAGTTTTACAGCGATGAAACAGAATCTTTGGGCGTGTTAACGGGCTACGCTACTGTCGACGATTATCCCGTATACGTAGTTGCTCAAAATTCAAAAGTTTGTAACGGTGGTTTAAGCAAGGCTAATTGTGATAAAATCGTTGCTTGTATGTCTAAAGCAATTGAAACCAACACTCCTGTCGTTTATCTTTTGGACTGTCAAGGCGTTCAAGTAGGTGAAGGCGTTGCAGTTTTAGAAGGTATCGCGTCGGTTCTTAACGCGTCTAACGCTCTTAAAGATAGCGCCCCTCAATTTGCTATCGCTATTGGCGACGTTTACGGTTCTGCCGCTATTTTAGCCGCTAATGCGGATTATACATACGTTGTTGGCTCGTCTTGTGTTTCATACGCTAGCCCTGTAGTTGTTTCTGCTAGCGATAAAAACGGCGCGAGTAAAGACGTTATCGGCGGTGCAAAAAGCGCTAACGGCGTTAAAACTTTCGATTGCAAATCTCTTGCTGAAGTTAAAGACAGCATTTTAAAAGTGTTTGGTGTTCTTCCTGAAATTTCAGGCATCGTAGCTGACACTAGTGACGACCTTAATCGCGCAACTCCAGCGTTAAACGTTAAAAAGAGCGCGAGCGCTATTATCGACGCTGTTTATGATAAAGGTTCGTTTATTGAACTTTATAAAGGTTACTGTGACGACGTTATCGTTGGTATTGGTAGGGCTGGTGGAATTTCTACTGCTGCTATCGTATTCGACGGTGGTGAAGACGGCGTTGAACTCAACCTCACAAACGTTTTAAAAATTAAAAACTTTGTAACTTTTGTTAGCGATAACAATTTACCACTCGTAACTTTCGTTAACATAAAAGGTATTAAGCAAGATATTCAAACTACGCAAACTCCTGTTTTAACTGAAGTTATGAATATGCTTTACAACTTATCTAACGTTGCAAGGGTAACCGTTGTATACGGCAAGGCTATCGGCTTTGGTTACACGGCGTTTGCATCTAAAGAATTTGGTAACTCTTACACTTACGCGTTTGCCGACGCTAAAATTTCACTCTTTGACGGTGAAGTTGGCGCAGCGGTTGAATTCGGTACTTTTGATAACGAAAAACTTCCTGAACTCACTGAAAAGTATGCTGAAATGCAAGACGCTTTCAACGCTGCTAAACTTGGTTGCGTTGATAATATTATCGAACCACAATACGTTCGCCAATACGTTATTTCAGCGCTTGAAACTATCGTTCGTTAAGGAGTAGTTTATGTTAAATTTATTAGCAAGCAAAGTAGATAAAATGCCCGCAGTGACGGGTGGGTTATATACTTTCGTTCTCGGTTTATTAGTAGTATTTTTTGGTATTGCTATTATCGTTGTCTTCGTTACAATCGCTGGTAAAATCTTTTCTACTGGCGAATCTAAAGAAGTTAAACAACCGAAAGTTGAAGTAGAAAAACCCGTTGTTCTAGAAAAGGTCGTTGCTCCCGTAGACGACGGTGAAGTTCCCGACCATATCAAAGTTGCTATAATAGCGGCAATTTCCGCTTATTATGAAGAAGCGAAGTCTAACTGTGATTTCGTTGTTAAAAAAATTAGAAGAAGATTTTAAGGAGATATTAAAATGCGTAAATTCGTAATTACAATTGATGGAAAACAATATGAAGCGTGTGTTGAAGAAGTAGGTGTAGACGGTAGCGTCGTTGCTGCTCCATACGTATCCTCTCTTCTTAGCGAAATACTTCCGTATCTGGGATACCGATCAAGCGCTGAGGAAACAGAAATCAGAATTCCGAATTTAATCGGCAAAACCGTTTCCGAAGCGAAGTCTGCTCTTGACACGGAAAAGTTAAGCTTTGAAATTGTCGGTAACGGCGATAAAAT
>JAZURK010000162.1:0-3647 GCA_045606165.1 Christensenellaceae bacterium | reverse complement strand
TATTTTTTTAAAGAATTTAATACTTTAATGAAATAATCCGGTAAATCAACTTCAAACGATACGAGTTTTTTCGTTTTAGGATGTTTAAACTCCAACTTTTTAGCGTGTAAAAGTTGACCGCTTAAATTAAACTTTTGATTTTTATAGCCGTACACCGTATCCCCAACGATTGGGTGACCTAAATGTTTAGCGTGTACCCTAATTTGATGCGTTCTTCCCGTTTCAAGTTTAAACTCGCAAAGAGTAAAGTTTTCGTATCTTTTTAAAACTTTATAATGGGTTACCGCTTGCCTACCTTCGGTAGAAACCGCCATCATAGTTCTATTTTTCTTACTTCTATCAATAAAGGTGTCAACCGTTCCTTTGTCTTCTTTTAAAACGCCTTCTAAAAGTGCAACGTAGGTACGATTGCAAGTTTTATCCTTTAATTGTTCGGCTAAATAATTGTGCGCGTCGTCGTTTTTAGCAACGACTAAAAGTCCAGACGTATCTTTATCTATTCTATGCACGATACCAGGGCGAATTACCCCGTTAATTCCACTTAACTTATCAAGTCTAAAAAGCAACGCGTTTACAAGCGTATTGTCGTCAGTACCGCTACCCGCGTGCACGGTTAAACCTTGCTGTTTATTAATAACAGCCAAATCATCGTCCTCGTAGACTATATCTAGCGGAATATCTTTAGGTTTAATATCACTTTCTTTAGCGTCTTGTATTTCAACGGAATATTCTTCGCCTATTTTAGTTAAATCGCGCGGTTTTAAAGGCTTACCGTTTAAGGTAACAAACCCACCGTCTATTAAATTTTTAACTTTTGAACGAGTAAACTCTAATTTTTCACTCAAAAAAACGTCGAGTCTTACACTCGCTTTATCGGCTAGTACCGTCAGTATTTTCATCCGTTTTAGTTTCCTTACCCTTTAATTTAAAGACTGCGTCTTTATCCAAGAATAACAAATATACGCAAAGCATAATTACGCTAACTACAAGCGAAATATCCGCAACATTAAAAATCGCAGGAAAAATATCAGTGTTATAAAAAACGAAGATAAAATCCCTAACTTTACCAAGCATAATTCTATCTATTAAGTTACCAAGCGCGCCCGAAAAAATCATAGCAAGCGAAATCATTAGCCATTTAGACGTTTTTTTCTTTTTTATGAGCATATATGCAAAGTAGCAAAGTATTGCAATACAAACGACAATCGTTACCGCTATAAACATATATCTAGCCCACGACTTGTCTGCTAAAAAACTAAAAGACGCGCCTTTGTTGTAAGTGAGTTTAAATTTTAAAAGTTCGGGAATTATAACCACGTTAAAGTTTTGGCTAACCGCTACCGCTTTAGTAACCAAGTCTAATGCGAGTATACAACCCGCAACTATTAAGCAAACAATATAAATCATTAGTCGGTCACCCCAAGTTCTTTACATATAGCCATAAGGTCAAGTTCGCCTTTAGGGTTTAACACGTCGTCCATATTAAAACCGTTTTCACTTTCACCGTAAAGTCCCTTTGGCTTAAACGTCATACCGTCTATAACCTTGTACGCCTCTAAAATTTTATCTTTAGACGTATAACTTTCCGTTTCGTTTTTAGTTAAAATTTCCTTTAACATTTCCGCAACCGCCGAAAGTTTACGAGTTTTATCCGAAGGATAAGCGTTTACTATTTCGTTTACGAAAGTATTGAAACGGCTAGTAAACATATTAAGCCTATCAATTTCCACTTTATATTGTTCTTGCGCCGCGCTAGTTATCATTTTAGCGCGCATACGCGCGTCTTCAGTAATGATTTCGGCAGTAGTTTTTTTGTCGTTTATCATTGTTTTGACGTTCCTTTTCTTATTTCGGCAAGCATACCGTTTTTAAGCGCTAAAAGTTGAGCCGATAAGTCAACTTTATAAATATGCGGTTTGTCTATCCTTAAATATTCATCCCAGAAAGTTGACATTTCTTCTTGAGCGTAGTTTTTAATTTCGCTAACTTTTGGCATTTTATAAACGAGTTCACCGTCTTTCACAATCGTTTGCGTTAATTCTTTTATCGTGTAATTAGTAAAAGTAAGTTGTTTCCAATTTTCGATTGGGTGAGTGATTGTAAGCGGTTTAGTTAAATCAATAGTTTCGTCCTTAAGCATTATAAGGTCGGCTTCGGCTTTTTTAGAAACGCCGTCGTAAATCCTAACCACTTTCTTAAAACCAGGGTTAGTAATCTTCGCGCTATTGTCTGAAACTTTGATTTTTGGCGTAATAGTGCCGTCTTTATTAACTACGCCCGCAAGTTTATATACACCGCCAAGCGCAGGCATATCCGCGCTTGTTATAAGTTTAGTGCCTATACCCCACGAATTGATTTTCGCGCCTTGTCCCTTTAAGGATAATACTAATCTTTCATCCAAGTCACCGCTCGCGCAAATAATCGCATCAGGAAAACCAGCCTCGTCAAGCATTTGCCTAGCCTTTTTAGTAAGATATGCAAGGTCACCGCTATCAAGCCTGATACCGACAGGTTTTCTTCCTTCGGCTTTTAATTCTTTAAACACTTTAATAGCGTTAGGAATACCGCTTTTTAACGTATCGTAAGTATCAACTAGTAATAAAACTGCGTCAGGGTACGCCCTAGCGTAAGCCTTAAACGCCTCGTATTCCGTTGGGAAATTCATAACCCAGCTATGAGCATGAGTGCCAGATACGGGAATATCGAACATTTTACCCGCTAAAACGTTACTAGTCGAACCGCAACCGCCGATTACCGCCGCGCGCGCACCGTAAATACCCGCGTCTGGACCTTGGGCGCGTCTTAAACCAAATTCCATAACTTTATCGCCCTTTGCCGCGCGACATACTTTAGCGGCTTTAGACGCAATAAGAGTTTGATGGTTTATAATATTAAGAATAGCAGTTTCGATAAGTTGGGCTTGCATTAAAGGGGCTTTTACCGTAAAGATAGGTTCTCCTGGAAACACCATAGTGCCTTCGGGTACGGAATAAATATCGCCCGTGAATTTAATGTTTGAAAGATAGTTTAAAAACTTTTCGTTAAAGAGATTTAAACTTCTTAAATATTCTATTTCGTCTTCTTCAAACTTTAAGTTTAAAACGTAGTCAACCGCTTGTTCTAAACCTGCCGCTAACGAGTAAGTTATAAGTTCGTTTTGACGGAAAAACACGTCGAAAATAACGATTTCCTCACCTTTATCTTCGTTGAGGTAACCGTTCATCATTGTAAGTTCGTAAAGGTCTGTAAGTAACGTCAAATTGCGTTTGTATTTATTTTCCATAATATTAGTCCTTGAAAGATTTTATTTCTGGCTCTTTCTCTTTTTCCGCTTTTTCGCGTTCTTTATCTTTAGCAAGTTGTTCCATATAAGGAACGTATCCTTCTTCTTTATCGGTAGTTTTTAAACCTTCGCTTACCTTCGTTGCGTTAAGAGCAAGCAACAAAATAAACGCGATAAGTAAAACGGCTATACCAACCGCAATAATTATACCAACTAAAACGTGTAAAGAGATTAAGAAACAAATTAAACCCGTATCGAATACGATTGAGCCAACGCACAACGCCGAATTACTTTTAATAAAGAAAGAAAGTCCTAAAGTATATCCGCCGATGCCAAGCGATAAAAGCGCAAACATAATAAGGTA
>JAZURK010000161.1:0-3197 GCA_045606165.1 Christensenellaceae bacterium | reverse complement strand
TTCCGAGTCACTGAAAAGCTTTGTAAACGCATCTGAATTAGAAAGCCAGCATTGCGTTGCAATCTCTTTAAACTTATCTGGGAACAAACTCTTTACAAACATTTCAGGGTTATTATCCCTAGCATATCTCTTAAACTTTTTGACTTCGGTATCGTTCATAAACATATGATAAATGCTTTCAATAATAACCTTATCGCCATCGTTAAACTGTCCGTCAAAACGCTCGTTGACTTTGTCGATAATATTTTGAAGAGTATCTTTTTTAGGAACTTTTGGTTTCGCCTTATCCCCAGTTGGTATTAAATCAGTATCCTTTTTATCCAATACTATTGCACCCTTAAATGTTTCTTTCAAAGAAGAATATTCAAGTTTAATTTTATCTTCAATCGCTTCATAAGGGTGCGCCGCTTTTGGCAACAACTTCAACAAATTAGTAGCAAACACGTATTCTTTGAACAATTCTTCATCATGCAAACGAATAAGTTGCGTTACGTAAGCATACGCCTTAACGAACTTGCGGATAGCCATACGTGCGTTAAACTTGGTTTCCTCGGTATCCAATTCTAAATAACGTTCAACGATAGGTTTCATAATACTTGCAAGTCTACCTAACGCTACTTCATCTTGCCTTGCGTTTGCATGGGTTAGCATAAATTCATAATATTTGTCAACGTCATCTCCATTGTAAAGCATAAAAGGTTTAATATTCGTGCGCAAATCATAAACACGATTAAAATCCGTACGCCCTTCTAAAAGCGTTGTTTCATAGTACGGCTGAAAACTGTTATGGATATCCTCGTCAGAGTTTTCAAAATCCAAAACGAACGTTGACGTTTTATCCCGCATGGTTCTGTTTAGGCGAGATAACGTTTGAACGGCGTTAACGTCTTTGAGTTTCTTATCAACGTACATAGAATGTAAAAGTGGCTCGTCAAAACCCGTTTGATATTTGTTTGCAACCACGAGTATATTTTTCCTTTCGGAACGGAATTCTTTTCTAAACTTTTTATCAGTAGTGATAGGCTTGCCGTCTAAATCCAAATTAAGTTCCGCTTCGGTATATTTAATCCCGTCAACTTCTACTTCTCCCGAAAAAGCCACCATAACACCACAATCTTTCCCCTCGTTCGGGTGCTCTTTTAGATAGTCTTTGATTGCTAAATAATATCTAACCGCATTAGCACGACTATCCGCAATAACCATGGCTTTTCCCTTGCCGTTAATTTGGAATCTGCCATTTTCAAGGAAGTTAGCCATAATCATTTCGGTTTTTTGAGCAATAGTATAGCCGTGTTCTTTATAATAGCGAACAAGCGCTTTTAGCGCAGGCCCTTCGATAAGTTCAGGGTTATCAGCAGAAACTTTAACGATCTTAAACGCCTCTTTTATAGTTGTATAGTTTGCTAAAACGTCTAAAATAAACCCTTCTTCTATTGCTTGACGCATTGAATAAACGTGGAACGGTCTCATTTTATTAGTAGATAAATCAACCGTACCGAAAAGTTCAAGCGTCTTATTTTTAGGCGTTGCCGTAAAAGCAAAGAAAGATTGATTTTCGTGCTTGCCTTGAGTCATGATGGTATCTACTAAAACATCAGTAGTGTCCACTTCGCTCTCTTCTATACCTTCTTCATCAGCATAAGCCTTTATTGCTTGGTTTTTATCAATCAACGCCTTGCGTAAAGTTTTAGCACTCTCACCACTCTGCCCTTGATGAGCCTCGTCAATAATTATCGCAAAATTTCTGCCGTCAAGGTCGTCAAAATCCTTGTACGCATACAAGAATTTTTGTATCGTACAAATTATAATACGCTTTTTATCGTTGATAGCGTCTTTAAGTCCACGTGAACGTTTTTTATCATCAATCGCATCAACAAGCCCAGGCTTATGCTCAAAACTGTTTATCGTGTCTTGTAATTGACTGTCTAACACAACACGGTTTGTAACAACTATTACCGAATCAAATATCGGTTTATTATCTTCATTATGTAAAGATGCTAATCTATACGCTATCCACGCAATAGAATTAGACTTTCCACTACCCGCCGAATGCTCTATAAGATAACTCTTTCCTGCTCCATATTCCTTAACGTCAGATATAACCTTGTTTACTACGTCAAACTGATGATAACGTGGGAATATAAGCTTTTGCTTTTCAACAGTCCTTGTAACACCGTTTTTTTCCACTTCTTCTTTTTCAGTCACAAAAGATATAAATTTATTGATTAAATCTAAAAGGCTGTCCTTTTGTAAAACCTTTTCCCATAAATACGAAGTTGAATATCCGTCAGGGTTAACAGGATTACCCTTTCCACCCGTTACGCCCGCACCGTTACTGCCTTGGTTAAACGGCATAAAATATGTTGAGCCGTCACTTAAACAAGTTGTCATATACACGTCGTAAAGGTCAACCGCAAAATAAACCAAAAAGCGATTGTTTAGTTTGAAACAAAACTCCTTGCTGTCCCTGTCGTTCTTAAACTGACGAATAGCGTTTTCTACGTCTTGTCCCATAAACTGATTTTTAAGCTCTAACGCCACGATAGGTATTCCGTTTAAGGATAAAACCATATCAATAGTATTGTGGTTTTTACTCGTGTAAGAAAATTGACGGGTTACACCTAAAACGTTTAACTTATACTTTTCGTTAAGTTCTTCGTTAAGTTCCGATTCCGGCTTAAAATAGCATAGTTTAAGTTTAATTCCCATATCTTCTATGCCGTTTTTAAGCACGTAAATAAGCCCATGTTCGTTTATGGAATCTTGTAAACGACGGTATAACTTGCTTTCCGCATCACTTCCGTAATATTTAACGTACCTTGCCCACGCTTTAGGCTGTGATTTAGATATAAAATTAGTCAAAACTTCCATATAAATAGCACGCTCTTTGTCGTAAACGTACTTTTGTATTCTATGCCCGTCAGGGTTAACGTAAGAGAACTGCTCGTATCCGCCCCTATCGCTTATTAAATAACTTTCAATATCCTGTTCAAAACGCTTTTCAGATTGATCAAAACTTTTCATCACACACCTCCGCATTTATATCACAAACAAAACCGACATCTTTTATTTCAATAAATTTCTCTTCTTCACCAATAATTTCAAATTTTGTCGGCAATTTATATTCATTCCCCAACAAGTCTTGAATGATAAGTGAAAAATACTTGATTTCATTTTTAGAGTATACCATTGTTTTT
>JAZURK010000160.1:0-5581 GCA_045606165.1 Christensenellaceae bacterium | reverse complement strand
AGGAAATGGGATATGATTTCGTTCAGTTTTCAGGTGCACCGTATTCACTTGAAAAGGTTAAAAAAGGTATAGAACTTACTGGTTTACCTATCTATTTAACACATTTTAGTTACGATAAAATTATAAACGAAATTGATAGTTTAATGGACGACCACGATGCTTTCGGCTGTAAAAATATAGGGCTTGGTTGTCCTACGTTAGAAATGATAATAGATGAAGAAAAATTTAAAGCGGGTATTCAAAAATTAAACGAAGTTGCTAAATATATTGAAAAACGCGGTTTTAAATTCTTCTATCATAACCACGATTTTGAATTTCAAAAAATGAAAGACGGTAGAACCTTTTTTGATTATATTATAGAAGAAGCGCCTTATATTAACTTTACTTTAGATACCTATTGGTTACAACTTGGTGGTGTTAATATACTTGAATATATAGAAAAAACTAAAGGTAGAATTGACTGTATTCACTTAAAGGACGTAAAGGTTTATCTTCCCGAAAATAAATCTATGATGGAGCGCACATTTGCTTGTTTAGGCGAGGGCAATCTTAATTTTGACGCCATTATCAAAAAGGCTAACGAGTGCGGTGCAAAATACTTCTTTGTAGAGCAAGACAACGCCTCTTATTTAGCGGAGCCTTTTAACGAAGTTAAAAAGAGTTTGGCTTTTATTAAAAATAAATTTTAAGTTTAATACTTTGGAGGGTTATGAAACACAAAATAAAAAGGGCATTGCATCTAGATTTTCACACAATGCCAGGTATTTACAATTTCAATGAGAATTGGGATGCTGTTGTTTTTGCTGAAAAACTTCAAAAAGCGCACGTTAAATACGTTAATTTATTTGCGCAGTGTAATTTAGGTTTTTCATATTTTGATACTAAAATCGGTGTTAAATATCCAAATATGAAAGGGGATATGTTTGGAGATGCGTTAAAGGAATGTCATAAACGCGATATAGGTGTTACCGCATACTTTAACTTTGGGCTAGACCACGAGGCTTGCCGTTTGCATCCCGAATGGATGAAAGTAAACGAACAAGGACAATCGCTTGTTGGTGATTTAACGGGCAATTCTTTCCGCTTTCCTTGTTATGAAACGGGTTTTGAAGATTATAAACTTTCATTAATTAAAGAGTTTTTACAAAAATACCCCGAAGTTGATGGTTTGTTTCTTGATTGCGTTAACCTTATACCTTGTTACTGTAAAGTTTGTCTTGAAAAAATTAAAGCAAGTGGTAAAGACGTAGCAGACCATAAAGTTGTTGCAGAATTTGCTAAACAGTCAACTTTTAATCATCTTCGCGCTATAAAGGAAATGGCTGGGGATAGGTATTTTATTGTAAATTCGCAACCGTATTGGATGATGCGTGAATTTAACACTCACGTAGAAGTGGAAAGCTTACCTGGCGCTAACGCTTGGACCTATGAGTTCTTTATAGCAAATAGCGCGTTTGCCCGCAATATAAAAAACGACGTAGTTTATATGACGGGGCGTTTCCGCGCGGGTTGGGGCGATTTTGGTGGAATTAAAACTAAAAGTTCTATCGAGAACGACGTTTGCGAGGCGCTTATGTATGGCGCAGTTCCTTCTATAGGTGACCATATGCACCCGGCGCGTAATCTCGATGATAAATTTTGTAATCTTGTTGAAGAAATTTATTCTAAAGTAGAAAGGCTTGAGTCTTGGATTGATGGCGCTAAACTAAAATCCGACGTTGGTGTTGTTTGTGAGCGTGATGCAAGTTATTTTATCGTTGGAACTTATCCTGGTCTTACTAAAATGCTTACTGAATTAAAGATTTCCTTTGATATTGTTAATGAAACTATGGACTTTTCAAAGTATAAACTTTTAATTCTTCCAGACGACGTTAGGTTGACTAGTGAACTACAAATTAAGGTTGAAGATTTTATAAAATCAGGTAAACCTGTATTGATAACGGGTGAGTCGGGATTGAAAATTGGCAGTAATGAATTTGCTATTTCGCAATGCGATTTTACAGTTGAATCGCTTGATGATTCTACGCAAGCATACTATAAATATCTTGATGATGATTTTTGCTATGGAACGTATAATCAAGGTGTGTTGCTTAATCCGTCAAAAGGTAGTAAAGTTATTGCCGAGTATCAAAAAGCGTATTTTAATAGGGTTTGGGACGGTTCTCACGGCTATTTCTACTTACCGCCCGAAAAACCTACTGGTCACGCTGCCGCGGTTGTTAAAAACGGAATTTGCCACATTTGCTTTAAAGTGTTTAAAGCATATTATGAAAAGGCGTATACCGAGCATAAGATTTTAGTGGAAAAGTGCTTAAACGAATTGGGATTTAAGCCTTCGCTTACAACAGATTTGCCTTCTTATGCTAGGGCAACTATAACTGAAACTGATAAACGTTTATTAGTTCACGTAAAAACTACTTTTGCGGAAATGCGTGGTAGACTTATTACTATTGAAGAACACGTTAAACATCCTGCGGGTAGTACCGTTACTATTGACGGTGAGTACAAAAACGCTTATTCGCCATTGACTGGTGAAGGTGTTGTAAGTAGAGTTGAAAATGGTAAAACGATAATAACTTTACCTGAATTAAACGGATATCTACTTATTGCATTTGATAAATAATAATAAAAACCACTCGGTTTGACCGAGTGGTTTTGTTTTATGTTAAACTATTAAGTTTACAAGTCTACCTTTAATAATGATAGCTTTTTTTACAGGTTTGCCGTCAAGTGCGCTAACGATTGTTGGGTTAGTTTTAGCAATGTCTTCAATTTGTTCGTTAGTCATATCTTGAGTAACCATAATTTTTGCTTTTACTTTACTGTTGATTTGTACAGCAAGTTCAACTTCGTCTTTTATAAGCGCTTGTTCGTTATAAACAGGGTAGTCGAAAGTAAAGATTGATTTTTTATTGCCCGCTTGAGACCATAATTCTTCACTAAAGTGTGGAGCCATAGGCGCTAAAATTAAAAGTAAATCTTTTACGCAATCTTTAAGGAAAGCAACGTTTTTAACGCTAATATCAAGCGAATCGTATTTAGTAAGGGCTGAAACGTATTCAAAAATTCTTGCAATAGCCGTATTGAACGAGAAAGCGTTCATATCTCTATCAACGAGTTTGATTGCATAGTTTCTAGCATAGTCAAGTTCTTTTTCATCGCGAGCGTAAGTAGTAACTTTGTTGTCTAATTGGTTAATAACGCCAACTACGAGTTTTTCTACTTTTTCAAGGAATTTAGCGATTGATTTAATACCGCCGTCGTTCCAAGGACCGCCTTCGGTGTATGAGAAACCGAACATAAGATACATTCTAAAGATATCCGAACCAAATTCGTTAACGTAGTCGTCAGGGGAGATAACGTTACCGCGAGATTTACTCATACGGTTGCCGTCAGGGCCTAAAATAACGCCTTGGTGAACGAGAGATTTAAACGGTTCGTCAAAATCAAGGTAACCCATATCGCGGAGCGCTTTAGTAAAGAATCTAGCGTAAAGAAGGTGCATACAAGCGTGTTCCGCACCGCCTACGTATTTGTCTACAGGTAACATTTTATTGATGATATCTTTATCCCACGCTTGTTTAGAGTTGTGTGCGTCAGGGTATCTTAAGAAATACCAGCTTGAGCATACGAAGGTGTCAAGCGTATCGGAATCTCTAGTTGCTTTTGCACCGCATTTTGGACATTTGCAGTTAATAAATTCTTCCGATTTAGCAAGCGGAGATTTTCCGTCTGGCTTAAATTCAACGTTGTAAGGAAGTTTAACAGGTAAATCTTCTTCAGGAACAGGTACGTCGCCACAGTTAGGGCAGTAAATCATAGGGATAGGAGCGCCCCAATATCTTTGACGTGAAACGAGCCAGTCGCGAAGTCTATAGTTAACTTTAAACGAACCGCTGTTTGAGACTGCTAAATCCGAAAGAATTTTCTTTCTAGCTTCTTCGCAAGAAAGACCGTCGTAATCCAAACTGTTAACTAAAATACCGTCATCGGTAAACGGAAGTTCATCGTTAACCGAAACGCCTTTAACTACGCGGGTAATAGGTAAGTTGTATTTATTAGCAAACACAAAGTCTCTATCATCGTGCGCAGGTACACCCATAACGCAACCGGTACCGTAAGAGTAGAGAACGTAGTCGGAAATCCAAATAGGTACTTTTTTGCCGTTTACAGGGTTGATACAGTATGCGCCCGTAAATACGCCGGTTTTTTCTCTATCAAGAGAAAGTCTTTCAATTTCTTTAGTTTTAGCGGTATCTTCGATATATTTTTTAACGTCTGACGATTGTTCTTCAGTCATTAACTTTAAAACGAGTGGGTGTTCAGGCGCTAAAACGACGTACGAAACACCGAATACCGTATCCGCGCGGGTAGTGAATACTTTAAGTTCGTCTTCACCGTTTTCGCATTTGAATACGATTTCGCCACCGATAGATTTACCAATCCAGTTCTTTTGCATTGCTTTGGTTTTTTCTGGCCAATCAAGACCGTCAAGGCATTGTAAAAGTTCTTCGGCGTAATCGGTAATTTTAAAGAACCATTGCGTAAGGTTTTTTTGTACGACTGTGTCGTGACATCTTTCGCATTGACCTTGAATTACTTGCTCGTTAGCAAGTACGGTTTGACAGCTAGGACACCAGTTAACAGGCGCTTCTTTTCTGTATGCTAAACCGTGTTTATAAAGTTGAAGGAAAATCCATTGCGTCCATTTATAGTAATCAGGCATACAAGTTTTAATTTCTTGCGACCAATCGAAAGTAGCGCCCATTTCCTTTAAAGTTTGTTCCATTCTTTCAATGTTTTCAAGAGTGGAGTCTTGTGGATGAACGCCCGTTTTAATAGCGTAGTTTTCCGCAGGAAGACCGAAAGCGTCGAAACCCATTGGTTGGAACACTTCGTAACCTTTCATTTTTTTATAGCGCGCAAAAGAGTCGGTTGGACCGTAGTTGTACCAGTGACCAACGTGAAGTTTTGCTGCCGAAGGGTAAGAGAACATTTCTAAACAGTAATACTTTTTGTCGATATTTCTTTTATCGAAACAATAAAGTTTATCCTTTTCCCATTTGGCTTGCCATTTTTTTTCTATAGCTTTCATATCCATAAAAATATTTCCTCCAGGATACTTTGGTTAAAATACCATATTATTATAACATAATAAATTAAAAAGTAAAATCAATTGAGGCTAATTTTACAAAAAACCTTGTAAATATTGACAAATTTAGCGTTTAGGTGTATTATTACTAAAAACGACTAGTAGGTGAGTTCATGAGCAAAATTATTACTATTGAAAACGGCGTTTTAAAAGTACAAATTTCTACTTTTGGCGCAGAAATGGTTAAGATTGAAAAGGACGGCGTGTCTAAACTTTGGTGTGGAGATAAAAACGTTTGGGTGGGTCATAGCCCTATACTTTTCCCTTACTGTAGCGCTCTTAAGGATAATAAAGTTATTATGCGTGGTAAAGTATTTACCGATATGCTTAAACACGGCATTGCTAAAAGAAGTGAATTTGAAGTTATTAGTGAAGAAAAAACTTCTTGCTGTTTGCTTTTAAAAGAAAACGAGCAAACTTTAAAAGTTT
>JAZURK010000159.1:0-2163 GCA_045606165.1 Christensenellaceae bacterium | reverse complement strand
CATGGAAATGGAAAATTTTTCGGAAGTGTATTCTTCCGAGCCAATCGAGTCAAACGGTTACACTATAAGATTTACTACGTACAAAAACAGCAATCCTTTGAAGTTTTAATAAATTATGGCGGAATTTTATTGCAAAATTCCGCTTTTTTATATATAATGAAGTAGTTGTTGTATAGGAGATTTATGGAAAAGTCTAAAAAATTAAATATTTTAGGTTTAATATTATTATTTGGCGCAACTATTTCGTGGGGTACTTCGTTTATAATACTTAAAAACACCATTGAAACAGTGTCGGTTTTTTACGTTTTAGCAATAAGGTTTACGGTGTCGGGTTTAATTATCGGCGCAATTTTTTATAAAAAGATTGTTTCATTGCCTAAAAAAACTATTTTTAACGGTATTTTATTAGGTATAATTTTAACTTTTGCTTACGATATACAAACATTTGGTTTAGTTGAAACTTCACCTGCAAGAAATGCGTTTTTAACTAGTTCATATTGTATATTAACACCGTTTATGGCTTGGTTTTTAATAAAAAAACGCCCTAAATTTTATAACGTTATCGCAGCGGTTATGTGTATAATTGGTATTGCGCTTGTAGTGTTCTCGGCTAACGATAACGGCGCTAAAGTTAATATTGGCGATTTGCTTACGCTTTTATCGGCGGTTTTCTACGCTCTTCAAATTATATATATAGATAGGTTCCAAGACCAAGGTAACGATAATATCGGTCTTTTGGTTTTTGAACTTTTAACGGTTGGCGTAGTTAATATTATCCTTTCGCTTATTATGGATTTGCCAAAGGGTATTGAAGTTTACTCACTTAATTTAGAGCAGTTTATGAGTGTTGCGTATTTAACGCTTATGTGCACTCTTTTTGCACAGTTTGCTATGATATTCGGTCAACAGTTTACCACTGCAAACCAAGCGTCGTTGATTTTGAGTTTAGAATCGGTTTTCGGCGCGTTATTTAGCGTAATTTTTGGCAATGAAAAATTAGGTATTGGGTTAATTATAGGCTTTATCGTTATATTCTTTGCTATGATTGTAAACGAGTTTAAACTTGACCCTTTAAAACTATTAAACGGAAAAAAACAACTTAAATAAATTTAAAAGCGGTGGCGAAAATTCGCCACCGCTTTATCTATGTATTAACCTTTTTTATTTTTTGCCCATTGTTTCATACGTAAATCTTTATTTAAGATTTTCTTACGAAGTCTTATTGATTTTGGTGTAACTTCGAGTAGTTCGTCGTCGGCAATAAATTCCATACATTGCTCTAAACTCATAATGGTTGGAGGAATAAGTTTTAACGATTCATCGCTACCGCTAGCACGGTTGTTTGTTAAGTGTTTTTGTTTACAAACGTTAACAACTAAATCATCTTCGCGTGAGTTTACCCCAACAATCATACCTTCGTAAACTTCAAGTCCAGGGGAAACGAAAAGGGTAGTTCTTTCTTGCGCGTTAAACAAGCCGTATTGGGTAGTAGTACCGCCTTCAAAACATACGAGCGAGCCACGGTTTCTTTCTTGAATATCGCCTTTGTATTCTTCGTATCCCATAAATACCGATGCCATTGTGCCAAAGCCTTTAGTGTCCGTTAAAAGTTCGTTTCTATAACCGATTAAGCACCTTGCAGGGATTTTAAATTCAAGTTTAGTTTCTCCACGGTCGTTAGCGTCCATATTAATAAGTTCGCCACGTCTACCGCCAATTTTATTCATTACCGCGCCGGCGTATTCGTTAGGGACTTCAACAACCAAGTTTTCGATAGGTTCGTGAGTTTTTCCGTCAATTTCTTTAAAAATAACTTTAGGGCGTGATACTTGGAATTCATAACCCTCACGGCGCATTTCTTCGATAAGTATTGATAAATGGAGTTCGCCACGTCCGTAAACTTTAAACGAGTCCGCGCTATCAGTTTCTTCAACGCGCATTGATACGTTGGTTTCAACTTCTCTAAAAAGTCTTGCGCGTAAATGCCTTGACGTTACGAATTTTCCTTCCTTACCAGCAAAAGGGGAGTTGTTTACCATAAACATCATGCTAATAGTTGGCTCGTCTATAGCAACGAAAGGAAGAGCTTCAATTTTATCATTAGAACAAATTGTTTCACCGATATTTATGTTTTCAATACCAGAAATTGCTACAATATCACCA
>JAZURK010000158.1:0-2643 GCA_045606165.1 Christensenellaceae bacterium | reverse complement strand
ATTGTTATTAGCCATAAAAATTAAGGAAATAACGGATAAAACACAAACCGAAACCGTGATTAAAGACATTAATAACTGCTTATATTTAAAGAAAAAGCCACCTTGAAAAGTACCTAAATACAACACGAAAAACAAAATGGTTGTCATACCTATAAGTAATAATGCAAAGAGGCTAAAAGTGATTTTTACCCTAGAATTTAATTTCATACTAAAAAGTATATGAATTTTTTAAGGTAATTATCCAAATTAATTGAGTTTTAAAATTTCTTGACGCGCCAAGAAGTCGCATCTATTATTCTTCTCGTTATCGGCGTGACCTTTAACCTTAATAAACTCGACGTTATGTTTTTTTGTAAGGTCGTTAAGTTCTATCCAAAGGTCAACGTTTTTAACAGGCTTATTCCCCGAAGTTTTCCAGTTAGCAAGCACCCAACCCGTTATCCAATCTTCTAAAAAAGCGTTTACGCAATAAGCGGAGTCAGAATAGATTTTTACGTTACATTTAGTATTTAACGCTTTAAGTCCGTTTATCACCGCTAAAAGTTCCATACGGTTGTTAGTTGTATCCTTTTCGCCACCGCTAATTTCTTTTTCAGCGCCGTTATATGATAAAATTGCCGCCCAACCACCGTTACCAGGGTTACCAGAACAAGCGCCGTCAGTATAAATTTCTACGTTTTTAAGTTGCACTTCATCGCCTTTCATATAAGTTAAAAGTTCGCCTATATAATTTTCGTAAACTCCGCGTGGAGTAGTGGTATATTTCTTACATAAATAAGACGCAAATCCTACCACTTCGCCCATCATGCCTATCGTGCGCATTACCCTAACAGGTCCTAAAGCATCATGGGTTACGCTTATATCCCTACCCGCCATAAATAAGTTAGAAATATTGCGAGAATACAAGCATCTATAAGGCATAAAGTACGGTGCTTTAAACTTTTCAGCGCAATCAAGCCCGATAAACGCGTAGCCTTCGTGGTATGCGGGATAGTATTTGTGGTGCGGACGGTGCATATCTAAACTAAAGTCAATACCAACGATAGCATCGTCGTATTTTTTACCCGTAACGATATCGCTAGAATTCATTACTATATCGCCAAGAAGTCTTCTAGATTCTCTTTTACCCGAAATGTACGACGAGTGCACGATTTTATAATTTTTTAAGGTTTTATCGGTGTTTTTAATAGCATCCCAAGCGCCGTACATAGCCCTAAAGTTATAGTCTCTAATTTGCTCGTCGTTAGCAATAGGGTTAATTTCAAATCCACTGCCCCATTGCCAGTTACCGATAGTTCTTGCGCTTTCTTTTTCGGTGTAATATTCTACACCGTTAAAAGTTGGGCGAGATACGAAGTTTACGTTGTGAAGGTCGATTGCCCAAGGACAAGGCGCAAAAGTTTGCTCTTCTCCCATATCGTCAACACACCAAAAGTTAGATTGTTCCATATGACCGGTGTTTGTTTGTTCGTAATCCGCACCGCTTAAATAACCCAAAGTTCCGTCGCCCGTGCAATCGGCGTAGATAGGCGCGGTAAGTTTAACGTAGTCACAAGTGTGTACGTTATATACGGTTATAGAATTAATTTTACCGTTTGCGCTATCAACTTGTTTAAGCGAGTGATTCAAAAATAAAGTTATATTTTCATCTTCAGTAAAAATTTTAAGTTTGCGCTCGTCTTCATAGTTAGACGCGGCGTTTTTAACACCGTCGATTTGGCTAACTTTTTGGTCGAAAATATTAGTTAATTCGCCAAGTTTAGGAAATTCTTTAAAGCAAGTTAAGCCGTAAAGCCATACCCTAACTTCCGAACTGTTATTACCACCTAAAATAGGTCTATCTTGAACTAATGCAACTTTTAAACCTTTATTAGACGCCATTTTAGCAGAAAGCATACCGCCGTATCCACCGCCAACCACTACTAAATCGTAATTTCCGCCGTCTTTTACCGTAGTTTTATTAGTTAAAGTTCGCCTAAAGGTTTCAAGTTCGTGTTTTTCGCAAGGGGGAACAAAATCCATATCCATAGTGAAAAACATACAAGCAAAACGACCTTCGTAGCCCGTTAAGTCGGTAACGGTAATGGTATCGTTAAGGTTTTCAACTTCAAAAGTTTCGCCTTCTTGCCAATACCACTCCGCGTCGCCCGTACCAAAGGTTGTTGATAAAGTTTTATCGCCAATAGACACGCTAAAAATACCGGGCGCGTAATCTTTCTTCCAAAACGCTACCCAGTTTTTAGTGTAAACCCAAAGTTTATATTTACCAGTTTTAGGAAAAGTTATTTTAGTAGTTGCAGGGCTAACTTTTTCGCCAATACCGTGCGCAAGCAAGTATGCTGAACCCATATTTTGAATATATTGAGTATCCAAAACCCAACCGCCGTAATTTTCAAAACAACTCGACTCTATAAAAACTGAATATTCTTTTAAATTTGTATACATAAATAACTCCTATTAAGTAGTACTTTATTATTGTAACATAAATTAAAAACTTTGCAAGGTGTTTTTATAAGATTTTTAAATAAAACAGCGTGTTTTTTGTTGACTTTAATTAAAAAATGTATTATACTCATACTCGCCTAGGGGAGTGGCTCAACGGTAGAGTAGCGGTCTCCAAAACCGTAGGTTGCGTGTTCGAAT
>JAZURK010000157.1:0-2609 GCA_045606165.1 Christensenellaceae bacterium | reverse complement strand
GGCGGGTAGGCTTTCAGGTTTAGGCTTTATTGGCAAAAGCGGACTTTTTATTACTAGAGAATTTGGTTCTAAAGTAAGGCTTGCCACCGTCTTGACGGATATGCCGGTACAAGCGGAACTACCTATTATCGAAAACGGTTGCGGTAATTGCGATAACTGCGTTAAAAACTGTCCCGCTGGGGCTATAAGCGGTATCGTTTATAAAGAAGGTATGAGTCGCGATGAGTTTTTCTCCGCCGATAAGTGCAGTAAACAAATGAAGAAGTTTAACGACGTTGGTAGGGGTTCTGTATGCGGTATTTGCATAAAATCTTGTCCGTATAATAAACTTTGATAACGAATTAAGTTGACAAATTTAATTAGTTATAGTATATTATCTAAAATTATAAAGTTAAAAATAGCGGAATTTATATGAAAAATTACAAAATTTCTTTAGCGGGCGACCTTGGTAGCGGTAAAAGTACCGTAGGCGATGTGCTGGCAAAAAAATATTCATTAGAAAAAGTTTCAATTGGTATGATTTTAAGGGACTTGGCTACCGAACGCGGTATGAACGTTATTGAGTTTAACAAGTATATGGAAACTCACCCTGAAATCGACTACGAACTTGATAACAAACTAAAAAGTTACGAAGAAAAAGAGGGTAATTTTTTATTTGATTCGCGCCTTGCTTGGCATTTCGTACCGTCAAGTTTTTCCGTATATATGAAGGTTGATATTAATACTTCGGCGGAAAGAATTTTAAAAGCGGATAGAAGTAGCGAACAATACGCCGACGTTAACGACGCGGTTAATCAACTTAAAACGCGTAGGGAAAGCGAAAGTTTGCGCTATAAAACTTTTTACGGCGTAGATATTTTAGATATGAATAATTACGATTTCGTAATTGAAACAGACAATAAAACCGTTACTCAAGTAGCAGATGAGATTATCGTTGCGTTTGAAAAATGGTTAGAAAATAGATAAATTTAAGAGGTGTACTTATGCATTGGGCTGAAAAGATAGCAGATGAAGTTATCAGTAGAAATCCAAACAAATCAGAATACGTTTGCGCGGCGGGTATTAGTCCGTCGGGCTCTGTTCACATCGGCAACTTTAGAGATATTGCCACTAGTTATTACGTAGTAAAAGCAATCCAAAAACGCGGTAAAAAGGCTCGTTTACTCTTTTCTTGGGACGAGTTTGATAGGTTGAGAAAAGTTCCTTCAAACATTGCTCCTTTAGACCCTAACTTCGGCGATTATATCGGTATGCCGTACGCTTGGATTCCTGACCCTTATAAAAAATATTCATCGTACGCTGAATACAACGAAAAGGAATTTGAGGCGTCCCTTGAAGAACTCGGTATCGACGCGGATTACCGTTATCAAGCGAAACTTTATACTTCGGGTAAGTACGTTGAAGGTATTATCAATGCTATTAAAAAACGTAAAGAAATTTACGACGTTTTAATGGAATACAAAACTCAAGACAGCGATGAAGGCGAAAGGGAAAACTATTATCCTTTAAACGTTTACTGTCAAGACTGTAAAAAGGATACTACTAAAGTTATATCTTCTAGCGAAGACGGTGAAGAAATTACTTACGCTTGTAAGTGTGGTGCAACTCATACCGTTAAAATTAGGGAATACCATAATATTAAACTCGTATGGAAGGTTGACTGGCCAATGCGTTGGGGTGTTGAAGGCGTTGACTTTGAACCAGGTGGTATCGACCACGCTGCCGCTAGCGGTAGTTTCGTAGTAGCAAGTGATATTGCTAGAAAGGTTTTAGGTGTTGAACCACCATTATTCCAAGGCTACGGCTGGCTTTCAATTGCAGGTCTTGGCGATATGCACTCGTCAACGGGTAACAATATTACTCCTGCAACGGTTCTTAAAGTTTACGAACCTGACATGGTAAGATGGCTTTTTGCTAAATACGAACCTAAAGCGCCGTTCTCGTTCAACTTTGACGATACGATTATCCGTCACTACTCTGAATTTGATAAAGGTTTAGATGCGTACAAAAAAGGCGAGGCCGACGAATATAATGCATCGGTTTACGAATTCAGTTTAATCAACGGTGCAGATTCTATCAACAAAGTTCCGTTCGGTGTGCTTTCAAGCGTTGCTACAATCGTTGATTTCAACCCAACTGCCGTTAAAGAAATTTTAGCAAAAGTAGGCGTTGAGTTTACTGAAGAAGATAAATCAAGGCTTGAAAGGGTTAAAAATTGGATTACCGTTCATCAACCTTCTAAACTTTATAAACTCTTAAAAGATAGAAACGATGAATTCTATGCGGGTTTAGATGCGGAAGAAAAAGACGCCGTTAAAAAACTTTGTGCTTATCTTGAAGAAAACGATACTATCGACGAAAAAGACGTTCAACAATTCTTATATTCGGTAATCAATATGGAAGGCTTATCTAAAAAGGAAAATATGGTTCGTCAACAAAGATTCTTTAAAGTATTTTATAATCTTATGTTTGGCACGGATATGGGTCCAAGACTTTATCTCTTCCTTGCCGCTATTGATAAAAAAGAATTTATCAACTTATTAAAATTCTAATAAAAAATCCCCACCGAGTTCGGTGGGGATTTTAAATAAAACAAGTCGGAGGCCAAG
>JAZURK010000156.1:0-9137 GCA_045606165.1 Christensenellaceae bacterium | reverse complement strand
AAGGTATATCAATATAAGTTTCAGTTTCTTCGTAGTAGTTTAAAACCCTTGCTTTGTCTTGACCTTTCTTAATGGCGTAAAGGTTGGCTGTTATAAGTTCGCCGTAAAGTTTATATTTGTCCGCGCCATTAAATTCGCGCTCTCTTTCTTCGCATAAAAATAACTTTTTTTCTTCCTTTTTTATCTTTGAGTTTATTTTAGATAAAATGGAGTTTTTAGCGTTTAAAAAGTCCGTTTCTTTGAAGATTTCGTCGTAAAATTTTTGTTGGAGATTAATAAGCGAGTTACCAAAAATCCTTTCGCCGTCAAGGTGAGTGTAGTCGGTTGGAAATACGTCTTTAACGTTTCCGTAAGAGATAATAACGGGGTTTATATCACTAGATATAAAATCTTCGATTACTCGGTACGCCGTTTCGCTATCGAAAGTAGCGCCGTTTAATTTTTCGTTAATTCGGTGCGCTATTTCAGTTGCGGTAACGGGCGCAAAGTTAAAAAAGTTGTTAAGTAAAAATTTATCTAAATTCTCGCCCGAAAAACCATTTAAAATTTCAACGGCTACTTTCTTGTTTAAAATATCTTGTTTGTCTTGAGATTTAGGTGGAGCGTATTTACTTCCCGTCATTACGATACGCTTGCCGTCAAGCGTTTGCGGAGTTGTTTTTAAAGAGCCTAAAATTATTCCGTTTTGCGTTAAAAATACGTTTGAGTATTTACCCATAATTTCAACGTAAATAACGTACGTGTTATCTTCTTTAAAGTCGTTTACGTTTTTAACGGTAACTGTTACAACGCGGTCGCTAGGAAGGGTATAAACGCCTATTATTTCACCGCCAAGCAAGTATTTTCGTAGCAACATACAAAAATTAGGCGCTGTTAAAGGGGACTGCTTTTCTAAACAAGTAAGTCCAATACGGCAATATTTAGCGGACGCCGACATTATTAAATTAAAAACTTTACCGTTAAATAACGTAAAAATCACTTCGTCGTCATTAGGCTCGATAATCCTATTGATTTTCGCGCCAACGAGTATTAATTTTAATTCGTTAACGGTTTTAGTTATCGCGTATAAGTCTTGCATGATATAATTATATATTTTTATTTAACTTTTGTAAATTAAATTACAAATAAAGGGCTTAAAAACTTTACAATAATTTTTTTCTTTGCTAAAATAGTATGAGACTTAAAAACGTATAGGAGATTTAACTTATGAAATATACTGTTGAAAACGGTGCAAAAAGCACGGTAAAAATTAAAATTACTTTAACTCAAAAAGAATGGGCAGACGCTCAAACAGATGCTTATAACAAAACTAAAGGCAGATATTCTGTTCCTGGTTTTAGAAAAGGTAAAGTTCCTAAACACATTATCGAACAATACTATGGTGTTGGCGCTTTCTATGATGAAGCAATCAACCAAGCCTTCCCTAAATACTACTTTGAAATTCTTGATAAAGAACCAACTATCGAAGCGATTGACCGCCCTGAACTCGATATCGAAAAATTAAGCGAAAAGGGTGTAACTTTCATTGCAATCGTTCCTGTAAAACCAGAAGTAAAACTTGCTGAATATAAGGGTATAAAGTTTGATAAAGTTGAGTATAATGTAACTGATAAAGACGTTGATGACGAACTTGATAGGCTCGTTAAAAGAAACGCTAGGGAAGTATCGGGTACTGATAGACCTTGCCAAAAAGGCGATATCACTATTATCGACTATTCGGGTTCTGTTGACGGCGTTAAGTTCGAAGGCGGTACTGCTGAAAAACAAACGTTAGAACTTGGCGCAGGTAGATTTATTCCTGGCTTTGAAGAACAAGTTGAAGGTATGGCTATCGGCGAAGAAAGGGATATTACAGTAAAATTCCCTGAAGAATACCACGCTGAAGACCTTAAGGGTAAAGATGCTGTATTCGCTATTAAACTTCACGAAATCAAAGTGAAAGAAATGCCTGAAGTTAACGATGAATTCATTAAAGAAGCAACGGGCGAAGAATCTTTAGACGCTTATAAAGAAACAACTAGAAAGAAACTTCAAGAAGCAAACGATAGAAAGGCTAAAGCGGAAACTGAAGATAAAATAGTAAAAGCAATCGCTGAAAAGAGCGAAGTTGAAATTCCACAAGCGTTAATCGACAACCAAGTTGAAAACAACGTTAGAGAAATGGAATACAGAATGAAATATCAAGGTTTAGATTTACAAACTTACCTTAAACTCACAAACCAAACTATGGACGATTACAAAAAGAGTTTAGAAGGTCAAGCAACTGAACAAATCAAAATCCAACTTGTTCTTGATAAAATCATTAAAGAAGAAGGTATCAAAGCAACTGAAGAAGAAATCGACGCTAAAATTGCCGAACAAGCAATCGCTTACGGTAAAGACGTTGAAGAATTCAAAAAATCACTTAACGAACGTCAAATTTCTTACTTTGAAAACAACGTTGAAATTGATAAAGTTATCGAATTTCTTACAACTAACAACGTTATCGATTAATTAAGGAGCAATCATATGGCTTTAATCCCTATGGTCGTAGAACAAACCAACAAAGGCGAACGTTCTTACGACATATATTCCCGTCTTTTAGAAGACAGAATTATTATGTTATCGGGTGAAATCGACGATGCTACTGCAAACACCGTAGTAGCCGAACTTATTTACCTTGAAGGTAAAGACCCTGAAAAAGATATTTATCTATATATAAACAGTCCTGGCGGTTCGGTAACCGCAGGGCTTGCTATCTACGATACTATGAATTACGTTAAGTGCGACGTATCTACTATTTGTATCGGTATGGCTGCAAGTATGGGCGCATTTTTGCTTTCTAGTGGTAAAAAAGGCAAAAGATTTTCTTTACCTAATAGCGAAATTATGATTCATCAACCACTTGGCGGAGCTCAAGGTCAGGCAAGCGATATTAAAATCCAAGCCGACCATATCTTAAAGATAAAAGAAAAACTTAATAGAATTTTATCGGAAAACACGGGTAAGGCTATCGAGCAGGTTGAAAAGGATACCGATAGGGATAACTATTTATCTGCAGAAGAGGCTCTTTCGTACGGTCTTATTGATAAAATTTATTACAATAGATAAAATCAATTCCACAACAACGTTTAATTAAAGCGCAAATTGATACTTAAAAGGATGCAAACTAATAGTTTTTCTTATTTGAGTTAGATTTGCCCTTTTTAAATCAAACTTACGTTGTGTTATTGCTATAATAATAGAAAAATTATTGCCACACGTTTGTTGTGGCAATACTATTCATAAAAGGAGTATAATGTCAGAAAAATCACAAAACAATAACGGTTTATATTGCGCGTTTTGCGGTAAGCCGAAGGAAATGGCTAAAAGATTAGTAGCAGGTCCTAACGGCTTATATATTTGCGACGAGTGTTTAGACCTTTGCAATATGATTCTTCAAGAAGAGGAAACTGCTTTATATCCGCAAGAGTTTGAACTTAAAAAACCAAAGGAAATTAAAGAAGAACTCGACAAGTATATCGTAGGGCAAGACGGCGCTAAAAAAGTATTATCCGTAGCAGTTTATAACCATTATAAAAGAATTAACGCTAAACTTAAAGGCAAGATTGACAGCGATGAAACGGAGATTGAAAAAAGCAATATTTTACTTTTAGGGCCTACTGGTTCGGGTAAAACTCTTTTAGCAAGAACTTTAGCAAAGATTTTAAACGTTCCGTTTGCCGTTGCCGACGCAACCACTTTAACTGAAGCGGGCTACGTTGGTGAAGACGTTGAAAATATACTTTTAAAACTCATACAAAACGCCGATTACGACGTTGAAAGGGCGCAAAAAGGTATCGTTTATATCGACGAAATTGATAAAATTGCAAGAAAGGGCGAAAACGTTTCAATCACGCGTGACGTTTCGGGCGAAGGCGTACAACAAGCCCTTTTAAAAATCATTGAAAGCACGGTTGCAAGCGTTCCTCCACAAGGCGGAAGAAAGCACCCGCAACAAGAACTTATCCAAATCGATACTACTAATATTTTATTTATTTGCGGTGGCGCGTTCGTGGGACTTGACAAGATTATTGAAAAGCGTAAAGACGTTTCAAGTTTAGGTTTTGGCGGTAGCGTAAATAAAAACGGTAGCGACGGTAAGTCGGTTTTAAGAGACGTACAACCTCAAGACTTAACTAAATTCGGTTTAATTCCTGAATTTGTTGGTAGAGTGCCAATCACCGTTACTCTTGAAGCGCTTGATGAAAACGCGCTTGTTAAAATTATGACTGAACCTAAAAACGCTCTCGTTAAACAATACAAAAAACTTATCGGTATGGACGATTGCGAACTTGAAGTTACGTCTGACGCAGTTTTAGAGATTGCTAGAAGGGCAATTTCGCTTAAAACGGGTGCAAGGGGACTTCGTACTATTTTTGAAAACTTAATGCTTGACTGTATGTACGATATACCAAGCGTTGAAGGTATTGAAAAAATAGTGATTGACGGCGAAGTTGTAAAAGGCAACAAAAAACCACAAATAATTAATAAACAAATAGCATAAAAAAGCGTGTGCTTAAGCACACGCTTTAATTTTTATATAATGTTACGCTTTCCAAATTCCGTGTTTATTGCAAAATTCGTAGGCGGAAATAACTTCTTCGCCGTCAAGTAAACTAAAGATTGCAACAGGCTTGTCGCTTGGGGTAAGATTTTTAACTTTAATACCTTCGGTAGTTTCTAAAATAATCCATTTAATATAATGGTCGTCTACCATAGGGTGTTCAACCGAGCCAACTGAAACGGTTGCAAGTAAATCTTTTACTTCAATAACGGGAAGGTGTTTTTCTACCGCTGCGTCAACGGTGTTAGGTTCAACTTTTTGCATTTTTTCGCCACAACACATAACAGGTACTGCAGTTTTTTCTAAATGAGTTATAATGTTTCCACAATGTTTACAAATAAATAATTCCATATATGTTTCTCCTTATTATTTAGGCTCTGTCCCAACAAACTGTTGATAAATAGCAACTGAAATACTGCGTAATACGTTGTTAAAGCCCTTGAAAAGATGTAAACTCTTATCTTCGGGCGTTTGCCTAGTCTTACTTGCATTTGATTTGCTATTTTAAAATCAACCTTATATTGCGCCATCGCCAATATTTTTTATATATCGTAGGGGACGGCTAAAACCGACATACCTAATTATTTTTGAAGTTCAAAGTCTGATTTTGGGTGTTTGCAGAGCGGACAAGTCCAGTCGCTTGGAAGTTCTTCAAAAGGAATTTTTTCCTTGTTGTCGTCATAAACGAAACCGCAAATACTGCATACCCAAACTTTCTTTTTAGTTTCAGTTTTAACTATAGGTTTTTCGGGTTTAAATTCCGTTTTACTCATACCGCACATAGGGCAACTCCAATCAGAAGGGAGTTCGTTAAACGGCGAGGATTCTTTGTTTTCGTCGTATCTATAACCGCAAAGTTGACAAGCGTAAACGTTTTTATCGGTATTTGAAGTTTGTGGTTTTGGTTTAACGTTTGCAAAGTAGTAAGCATAAGTCATAGACGGTACGCTTGATAAAACTTGCGCTTCGGTAACGTTTGCTACAAGTAAAATATGCGTGCCAAGGTCAGCGGTAGTTTCAACGTTGCAAGAGATAAAAGCGTTGGCGTATTTAGAAGATATATACTTTAATCCGTTAGCCGAAATAGGCGAAGGAAATCCGTCGAATTTATCAACAGTTTTACCCGATTGAAAACCAAATCTAGTAAAGATTTCAAAAGGGCAGTCTTGAGATAATAACGAAATGTTAAATACTTTAGTATTTAAAATTTGCGAAAGGGTGTAGTTGTTTTTGTTTACTGCGATTGAAATTTTATATGGTTCGCTAGTTACTTGAATAGCCGTGTTGATAATGCAACCGTTGTGCTTATCGTCGTTAGCAGTTAACACGAATAATCCGTATGAAAAATTGCGGGTAGTTTTAGTGTCTATCAAAATAGTGTTCTCCTTAATTTCTTTTAATATTTTAGCACAAACTAAATAATAAATCAATAGCGTTTTATGAAAAAATACTTGATAAATTAATTAAAGTATAATATAATACTACTTACTAGGTGAATTTATGGAAAACAATAACGTACAAATTGAAAATTCAAACTTAATATTTGGAATTCCTGCTATCGCAATGCGCGGTAAAACGATTTTTCCTAACGTTATAACTAATATCGACGTAGGTAGAACGGCGTCTTTATCCGCTATTAACGCAGGTATGGCAAAGGATAAACTTATATTCGTTGTTTCGCAAAAAGACCAAAACGTTTTAGAGCCTACCGTTAGTGATTTATACACCGTTGGCACGGTATGTCGTATGGGTAACTTAACTATGGTTAAGCCAAGCAATAATTATAGGCTTTCGATAGAGGGTTTATACACCGCTAAAATAGTTTCAAGTGAGGACAATAACGAATATTTCCGTTTTAACGTAGAAAAGTTTTATCCTGAAATTTCGGGTAGCGAGTTAGAACTTGAAGGGCTTTTTAGGGCATCTAAAAAACTTTTCAAAGAAACTATTGATATGCTCCCTAACGTAAATGCGGAAAGTATGAAAGTTGCTATGGGTATTGATAATCCTATGGCTTTTGTAAACGTGGCGTCGTTTAACGTGCCCGTTAAAAACGATGAAAAGCAAACTATTTTAGAGTGTACTGACTTAAATAAAAAGTTCACTCTTTTACTTGGCGCGCTTGAAAAAGAAAAACAAATTATCGAGATAGAGAAAACTATTTCTCAAAAAGTAAAGGCTAACGTTGAAAAAAACCAAAAAGAATTCTACCTTCGCGAGCAATTAAAGGCTATTCACGAAGAACTTGGCGACGACGTTAGTGAAATCGAGCGTCTTAAAGAACAAGTTTCTAAAAAAGGTTTAGACGAGGCGTCGCTTGAAAAAGTTATGCAAGAGTTAAAGCGTATGTCAAAAATGGCTCCGTCATCTCCCGACTTTACCGTTTTGCGTTCGTATATTGATTGGATTTTAGACGTTCCTTTTACTGAAGAAAGTCAAGATACCGAAAAACTTTCTACTTGCAAAGAAATCTTGGAAGACGACCACTTCGGTCTTGAAAAAGTTAAAGAAAGAATTATCGAGTATTTAGCCGTTTTAAAACTTACAAAATCCCTTAAAGGCCCTATTTTATGTTTAGTAGGCCCACCGGGTGTTGGTAAAACTTCGGTTGCTAAATCGGTTGCAAGGGCTTTAAACCGTAAACTTGTAAGAATGAGTTTAGGCGGTGTAAAAGACGAGGCTGAAATTAGAGGTCACCGCAAAACTTATATCGGCGCTATGCCGGGTAGAATTATCTACGGTATGAAAGAGGCGGGCACTATTAACCCCGTATTTTTGCTTGACGAAATCGACAAACTTTCACAAGACTTAAGGGGGGACCCTGCAAGTGCGCTACTCGAAGTGTTAGACCCAGAGCAAAACACTTCGTTTAGGGATAGATATTTAGAAATCTCGTACGATTTAAGCAAGGTAATGTTTATTACTACCGCTAACAGTATAGACACAATTCCAGCGCCACTTCTTGATAGAATGGAAGTTATCAATATCGCTGGCTACACCGAAGAAGAAAAAGTGCAAATTGCTAAAAGGTATTTAATTCCTAAAAACTTAAAGGCAAACGGACTTGATAAATCTAACGTGAAGTTTACTGACGACGGTATTAAAGCAATCATTAGGGGCTATACGGGCGAGGCTGGCGTTAGAAAACTTGAACAATTAGTTAGCGCCGTTATTAGAAAGGTTGCAACTAAAGTTGCAGGGGATAGCGATTATCCTAAACAAACAATCAAAGAAACTAACGTTAGCGAGTATTTAGGTATTGAAAAATACACTAAAGATACTCAAATAGAAAAAAACCAAGTCGGCTCGGCTACGGGACTTGCTTGGACTTCGGTAGGCGGTGTAACCTTAACTATTGAAGTTGCCGTTATGAAAGGCAAGGGCAATCTTTTACTTACGGGTAAACTTGGCGACGTTATGAAAGAAAGCGCCCAAACCGCTATCAGTTTTATTAGGTCTAATGCGGTTAAATATAATATTGATAGTTCGATTTTTGAAACTAGTGACGTACACGTTCACGTTCCTGAAGGCGCAACGCCAAAGGACGGCCCAAGCGCGGGTATTACTATTGCAACCGCTTTAATTTCAGCCTTTACAGGCAAAAAAGTTAAGCGCGACGTTGCTATGACGGGCGAAATTACTTTAAGGGGTAACGTTCTTGCAATAGGCGGTCTTAAAGAAAAGGCGCTTGCTGCGTATAGGCTTGGTATTAGAACGATTATTATACCAAAATCTAACCTTAAAGATTTAGAAGAAATCCCTAGCGAAATCGTAAAAGATATCAAGTTTATCGGCGTAGAAAATATTGCCGAAGTGTTTGAAACGGCTTTGGAGAAATAATTATGATTATTAAAAACGCAACTTTTATAACTTCGGCTGCAAGTAAAAAAGGTTTTATCGTACCTGAAAAACCTATGATTGCCATTTGCGGAAAGTCAAACGTAGGTAAAAGTTCGCTAATTAACGCGCTAGCAAACAAAAAAGGCTTGGCAAGAACGTCGGTTACGCCTGGTAGAACTAGGCTTGTTAACTACTTTGATTTTGGTGAGTTCGTGCTTGCCGATTTACCCGGCTACGGCTTTGCTAAAGTTTCGCATAGCGAAAAGGAAAAATGGGGACAATTACTTGAAGACTTTTTTTCTTATCAATCTTTAATAACTCACGTGTTTTCGCTTGTGGATATCCGCCACGACCCAACGCGCGACGACGTTGATATGATTAACTATCTTCACCACTACGCAGTTCCTTTCACGGTAGTTGCAACTAAAGCGGACAAGATAGGTAAAACTAGAATTTTCGATAGGCTAAAGTCTATTGGTAACTTTTTAACTATTGGTAAAGATAGTATCATTGCTACTTCTGCCGAAAGTGGTTACGGCAAAGATAAACTCCTTGCTAAAATTGAGGCGGTTTTAAGCGTATATAACGACGAATTTTTCACCACCCAAGAAGATGAAGAAGAAACTACTGAAGAAAATTAAAAAGGCGTTTGGCTAAATTGCCAAACGCTTTTTTAATTGTTTAGAATAAACGCTTAAAATCTTGCATAAAA
>JAZURK010000155.1:0-4632 GCA_045606165.1 Christensenellaceae bacterium | reverse complement strand
GCCACGAAATACGCGGTAAACGGCTTAACTAAAGCGGTAAGCGAAGAATTGTCTAGTTCGGCGCTTGAAGTTTGCACGGCTATTTTAGGGCTTATTGATACCGATATGAATAGCCATTTAACAAACGACGAGAAACTAGAGTTTGTTAAAGAAATAGGTTTAACTGAAATTCCTACCGCAAAAGACGTTGCTGACGAATTGTTTAACGTGATTACTAATAAAGCTAGCGTAAACGGTAAAGAATTTAAAATTTTTACAGGAAACTTATAAAAAGTATCAAAAAAAACAAGGATTTGTCACTTAAATATAGTATATACTTATTAGAAAGGTTAAAGGTATTGTATGAATCTTCCGTTAAAAGAAAAAATCTTTGAAAGAGAAAATCAGTTTTTATCAACTTTCGCCACTAAATCTAACCAAACGAAAGGTAGGCAAAAACAAGAAACTGAATGTCCTATGCGCACGGAATTTCAACGCGATAGGGATAGAATAATTTACTCTAAAGCATTTATGCGCCTTAAAAACAAAACACAAGTATTTTTCTCGCCTGAAGGCGACCACTATATGACGCGTATGACTCACACGCTAGACGTTTCGCAAATTGCCCGTTCTATTGCAAGGGGGCTTGCGTTAAACGAAGATTTAACCGAAGCCATCGCGCTTGGACACGATTTAGGTCACACTCCGTTTGGCCACGCGGGTGAAAGGGTACTTAATAAACTTTCTAAAAACGGTTTTAAACACAACGAACAGTCTTTAAGGGTTGTTGACGTTTTAGAAAAAGAAGGCAACGGCTTAAACTTAACGATGGAAGTTAGAGACGGAATTTTTAATCATAAAATATCGGGTAATCCGTCAACACTTGAAGGTCAAGCCGTATCTCTTTCCGATAGAATTGCGTACTTAAATCACGACGTTGACGACGCCGTTAGGGCAAACGTTATAAGCGTAAACGACTTGCCTAAAAACGTTGTTGAAGTTCTTGGTAAAACTTCGCGTGAAAGAATTAATAAAATGATTTCTTCCGTTTACGAAACAAGTTATAACCAGAATTTCGTTAAGGTTTCGCCAGAAGTGGACGTTGCAATGACGGAACTTCGCGATTTTATGTTTGATAACGTTTATATGATGCCCGCCGCTAAACGCGAAGAAGAAAGGGCTGGTAATATGTTCTCGGCAATGTATAACTACTTTACCGTTAATCCCGACAAATTACCTAATTATTATAAAAAACTACTCGATAGTTACTCGCTTGACGTTGTTATTTGCGATTACATATCAAGTATGACGGATAGATACGCTATCACGGTATTCAAATCAATATTTATTCCAGAAAGTTTTTGATATAGGCTCTTCAACGCCAACGGTTGAAAAAGTCCAAATGAAATACTGCGTAATACTTCGTTAAAACCACTTGAAAAGATGTAAACTCTTATCTTCGGGTTTTGCCTTGTCTTACTTGTATTTGATTTGTCCTTTTGTATCAACCTTATGGCGTTTCATCGCCTTAATTTAACGCTTATTTCAACTATACAATGCCAATCATTTTTGATTTTTAATAAAAAGGAAAAACAATGCCTAGTTTAAACGAAAAATTCATTGAAGAATTAAAACGAAAACTTAATATCGTTGACGTTGTAGGTAGATATTGCGCTTTAAAAAGAAAGGGTAATACTAACTATTGGGCTTGTTGTCCACTTCCTGGTCACAGCGAAAAAACTCCGTCTTTTACCGTAAACGAACCAGGGCAGTTTTACCATTGCTTTGGTTGTGGTAAGGGTGGCGACGTTATTAAATTTATCCAAGAAGTAGAAAGTTTATCTTTTTATGAGGCTATCAAGTTTTTGGCGGAAATTGCTAAAATCCCCCTTCCCGAAGAAGGCGACGTAGACGATGAAGTTATAAAACGTAACAAGCAAAAAAAAGATAGATTATATCTCGTTCTTCGTGAAACTGCGCTTTTTTACGTTAAAAACCTATCAAAACCTACAGCAAAAGTTTATAG
Source organism: Christensenellaceae bacterium (assembly GCA_045606165.1). GTDB lineage: Bacteria > Bacillota > Clostridia > Christensenellales > Borkfalkiaceae > HGM11412. The sequence goes on along the minus strand of JAZURK010000155.1, from coordinate 2,627 downwards.
GGATTACCTTTATAGTCGTGGCTTTAGCGACGATACTATCCGCAAGTTCGGGATAGGCGCGTCAACGGGGTATAACGAACTTCCTACATACTTAAAAGGCAAGGGGTTTACCGAGCAAGAAATGATTGATGCGGGGGTTTGCGTTCGCAACCAACGCGGTAATTTATACGACTTTGAGGCGGAAAGACTTATCGTGCCTATAATCAACGCTATGGGCAAGGTTATTGCCTTTGGCGGTAGGGTGCTTGAAAGCAAAGGTTTCGGCAAGTATAAAAACACTAGCGAAACTACTTTGTTTAACAAAAAGCGCACTCTTTACGGTATTAATAACTTAAAGGTCGAAAAAAACACGACTGCGCTTGAAAACGTTATTATGGTTGAAGGGTATATGGACGCCATTTCCCTTTATCAAGCGGGATTTAGAAACGTAGTGGCGTCAATGGGAACTTCGCTTACTTTAGACCAAGCCAAGATGCTTAAACGCTATACCGACGTCGTTTTAGTTTCCTACGATGGCGACGCTGCGGGACAAGGCGCAACTTTACGAAGTTTAGATATTTTTGTAGACGAAGGTTTTGAAGTAAAAATCGTTAAACTTACCGACGGTTTAGACCCAGACGATATTATTAGGGAACGCGGTAAAGACGCGTACCAAAAACTTTTAGATACGGCTGTTCCATTGCTTGATTTTAAGTTTGAACTTATCGGCGCTAATAAGAATATGAATAACGCAAGCGATAAGCGTAAATACGTAAGCGAAAGTTTAGCGTTTATACGAAAAATTGGCGACGCGTTCGTTCGTGAGGAATTTCTTAAAAAAGTAAGGGATTTATCGGGTATTACATACGAATCGTTAAAACGCGACCTTGAAAGCGGTACTATAAGCGAAACCGCTAGGGAAGAAATTATAATAGAAAAACGCGCCGTTGGCGATAAGATTATTCAAGCCGAAAGGTTTATTTTATCGGCGGTGTTAAACGGTAAATTATACACTCAAGACTTTGATGTTGGCGAGGTGTATTTTAACGATGATATACGTCAAAAAATAGCCGACGAAGTATCTTTTGGTTTTGAAGATATCCCGTCGTTAACGACGGCTTTAGGCGAAAGTTGCTATGAAGAACTTACGCATATACTTTCTTCTAACGATAATTTTTCTAGTGAAACGGTAGAAGAAAAATTTTTTAAAGACTGCGTTGTAGCGTTAAAAAAGGACAATATCAACAACGATATAAAAATGATTAACGCGCAGTATTCGTCCGAAACGGACATAAATAAACGACAAGAACTAGCGAAGGCAATTTTAAAATTGACTTCAAAACTCAACGAAATAAACGGAGGATAAAATGAGTATTTCTGACCAACAATTTAAAGAAGTTATTGACAAAATCGTTAGCGAATCACTTAAAAAAAGTTCTATTACTACCGATGAACTTATGGACAAAATGGACAAGTTCAAAATTTCGCCGGAACAAATGGAACTCGTGTACGACGCTTTAAACGAAAACAAAATTGAAATTATCGATTCTTCGGAAAAAGATAAAGATTTACTTTTATTGCAACTCGATAAAGAAATGTCGATGGACGACCCTGTAAAAGTTTATCTTAAAGACATTGGTAAAATCCCACTTTTATCAACCGATGAAGAAACCGAACTTGCCCAAAAAATGATGGAGGGTAACGAGGCTGCTAAACAAAGACTTTCCGAAGCCAACTTAAGGCTCGTTGTATCTATTGCAAAAAGATACGTTGGTAGAGGTATGCACCTTTTAGACCTTATTCAAGAAGGTAATTTAGGTCTTATGAAAGCCGTTGATAAATTCGACTACACTAAAGGCTTTAAGTTTTCAACTTACGCTACTTGGTGGATTCGTCAAGCAATCACTAGGGCTATTGCCGACCAAGCAAGAACGATAAGAATTCCGGTACATATGGTTGAAACTATTAACAAAGTAGTAAAAGTTTCACGCCAATTACTTCAAGATTTAGGTAGAGAGCCTAGTCCAGAAGAAATTGCCGACCATATGGGTATTCCTGTTGAAAGGGTTGTAGAAATTCAAAAAATCGCTCAAGACCCTGTATCTTTAGAAACCCCTATCGGCGAAGAAGAAGATAGCAATCTTGGAACTTTCATCGAAGATGAAAACGCGCAATCTCCAAGCGATGCGGTAGCATTTTCAATGTTAAAGCAACAACTTATTTCTATTCTTGACACTTTAACCCCAAGGGAAGAAAAAGTTTTAAGACTTCGTTACGGTATTGACGATGGCAGACCAAGAACTTTGGAAGAAGTAGGTAAAGAATTCAACGTAACAAGGGAAAGAATTCGTCAAATAGAGGCAAAAGCTTTAAGAAAATTAAGACACCCATCTCGCTCTAAAAAACTTAAAGAATACCTTGAATAATATGAACCGATTAGAAGTTTTACTTTCGCTTTTGCCAAACTGTGATACGTTAGCCGACGTTGGTTGCGACCACGGTTTACTTTCAAAATACGCGCTTGACAAAGGTGTTGCTAAACGTGTAATTATCAGCGATATTTCCGCTAAAAGTTTACAAAAGGCTATCGAGTTATTAAAGCCTTACGGCGATAAAGTTTCTTCTTTCGTCTGCGACGGACTTAAGGC
>JAZURK010000154.1:0-2610 GCA_045606165.1 Christensenellaceae bacterium | reverse complement strand
GGATTTTACTTCTACAACTGAAACTCTAGGGAAAACGGTTTTAAAAGATTCTAATTCTAATAAGTTAACCTACGTTAATTTATTTGGGCTTGATAAGGCTAATGATTATTTAAACACTGTTTATTTGAATGCTATTGAAAGTGTAAAATCTATTGAAAATTCGCAAATTTTAATTGATTTTGTAGAGTTTTGTAAGGAAAGAAAAAACTGATGAGACTTGATAGTTTTTTGTTCGAAACAGGAAAATATCCTTCGCGGAATAAAGCAAGCGAAGCAATTTTAAAAGGCGAAGTTTTATACGATAATAAAATAGTAAAACCGTCTAAAGAAGTTGCAAACGAGAAGTTAATATCTTTTGTTGAAGTTGATAGTAAATTCGTTTCAAACGGTGGTTACAAACTAGAAAAAGCGCTTATTGATTTTAACTTTTCGGTTAAAGATATGGTGTTTGCCGATATAGGCGCGTCGAACGGTGGGTTTACCGATTGTTTGCTAAAAAACAACGCTAAAAAGGTTTACGCTATTGACGTTGGCGAAAGCCAACTTGATAAATCATTGCTTACAAAAAACGTTGTGGTTATGGATAACCTAAACGCTAGGTATTTAACGAAAGACCTTTTTGTAGACAATATTGACGGCGTGGTATGTGACGTTAGTTTTATATCGCTAACGTACGTTTTACCGTCTATCAAAGCAATTTTAAAAGAAAACGGATACGCGTTAGTTTTAGTAAAACCGCAGTTTGAGTGCGGTAAAGAATTTTTAACTAAAACGGGTATAGTTAAGGATGTTAAGGCAAAAATCAATGCGGTTAGGAAAGTATATAACTTTGCAATAGAGGTAGGTCTTACACCGCTAAATTTTACTTTTGCGCCTATCCGTGAAAAGAAAAATACAGAATATATTATGTTATTAAAAAACAATATTGAAAATAACCTTTCTTTTGCTAATATTGAAAAGGTTATAAGAGGTGGCTTATGACAGTAGGAATTTTTATCAATACAACTAAAAGCGAGGCTAATACTGCCGCTAACGAATTTGGTAGAATTTTAAACGAAAATTCTATTGATTCTAAAGTTGTTAACCTTAAAGAAGACTGCAAGGGTATTGACGCTATTGCAGTATTTGGTGGCGACGGTACTATTTTAAGAGTTATTGATTACGCTATCGAATACGATATTCCAATTTTATCAGTAAATATCGGTACAGTTGGCTTTTTAACGAGCGTGGAATCAAACGAACTTGAAAAAGCGGTAGAATTAATTAAAGATTTTTCTAACGTGGAAAAACGTTCCGTTATCAAAGTTACTGACGGTAACAATAAGTACTACGCGTTAAACGAAGCGCTTGTTCAAAGGGATATGAAAACCAACTCAATAAGCGGGGTTGCTAAATTATCTCTTGAAATCAACGGTAAATTCGTAGACAACTTCTTTGCCGATGGTATTATTTTAAGTACGCCAACAGGTTCAACCGCGTATTCGCTTTCGGCGGGCGGGGCAATTTTATCGCCTGAACTTAATGCGTTTATCGCGACTCCGGTTTGCGCTCATTCACTTCACAATAAGCCGATTGTATATCCGGATTCTTACACCGCTACTGTTAAGGTGTTAAAGGACTCTAACAAATGTTGCTTAATCGTAGACGGTAAGTACGTTAAACAACTTGCTTGTGGCGATAGTATTGACGTTTCTAAAAGCAAAAAAATGGTTAAATTCTTTTCGGCTAACAAGAATTTCTTTGAAAAATTATTATTAAAACTTAACAAATGGAGTGAAACACGCTAATGTCTACTAAATTACGCCGCGAATTTATTATTAAACTAATCGAAAGTAGCGAAATAGCAAAACAAAATGAACTTGTAAAAATTCTCAATCAAAATGGATTTAAAGCAACTCAAGCCACGGTTTCTAGGGATATTAACGAACTTGGTTTAATCAAAACCCCTGGCGAAACAGTTAAATCCAAATATACGTTACCTAAACAAAAGGACGATTTACACGTTACTGACGAGCAAGCAATTACGCTTCTTCGAACCTTCATTTTAAGTATTGAAAACGCGCAAAACCTTGTAGTTATAAAAACATTACAAGGCAATGGTTCCGCTTGTGGTATGGTAATAGATAAAATTAAACCTGATGGGGTAGTTGGTAGTATTGCTGGTGACGACACTTTACTTATCGTTACGCACAATATCCACGATGCCGTAAAGGTTGTAGATTTCATTAAAGGACTTGTAAATTTATGATTTTATCATTAAGGCTAAAAAATATTGCGTTAATAGAAAAAGCCGAAATTGATTTCGGAAACGGTTTAAACGTATTATCCGGTGAAACGGGTGCAGGTAAAACCGTTATTATTAGTGCAATAAATTTTGCTTTAGGTGGTAAATCCGATAAAACTATGATTCGCCACGGCGAAAGTTCTTGCGAGGCGGAATTACTTTTTAAGGCGGAAAGCGGTAGTGAAGCGCTTGAAACTTTAAAAGAATTTGATATCGACGCCGATGACGGCGAGATTTTAATTCGTAGAAGGCTTTTTAGTGACGGTAGAAGTGACGTAAGGATAAACGGTGTTTCTACAACCGTATCAATGTTAAAGAAACTTACC
>JAZURK010000153.1:0-3815 GCA_045606165.1 Christensenellaceae bacterium | reverse complement strand
ATGCCTTGTAGATACGAACAAATTATGACGATGATTAAAACGCTTGAATACTTCGGGCATAAAGATAATATTTATTTGGAAGTTCCAGACGGCAAGCATTGCGAACACACTTGGAAAATTAATGAAAAAGACGAAAGTATTTTTACTAATTACGTTGTTAAGTTTAGAAACGCCATTTCTTAAATAAGGAAAGATTTTATGTTAAACATAGATAGAAGTTACGTAAAAGAATTTGAAAAACTTGGGTTTGGGTTATTCGTTCACTTTGGGCTTTACAGCGTAAACGCCAAGGGCGAGTGGTCTTACCACCTTCACAAAATCCCACAAGAAAAATACGAAAAATTAATACCTAAATTTAAAATTACTAAAAACTGGGCGAAAAACCTTGTAAAAACGGCTAAATCTACCGGTTGCAAATATATAACGATTACTACCCGCCACCACGACGGATTTTCTCTTTACGACACCAAAGGTTTAAGCGATTACGGAGTAATGAACTCCCCCACTAAACGCGATTTGATTAAAGAATTCGTTGACGAGTGTAACGCTAACGGTATCGTTCCGTTTTTCTACCACACTCTACTTGATTGGCACAACGAATATTACAAAACCGACTTTAAAAAGTATATCGACTATTTAATTAAATCGGTTGAAATACTTTGCACTAACTACGGCAAAATCGGTGGAATTTGGTTTGACGGTATGTGGGATAAGCCTAACGAAGATTGGCAAGAAGATAGGCTTTACCAAACAATCCGCAAACACCAACCCACTGCAATGATTATAAATAACACGGGCTTATCGGCTCTTGGTAAAGTGGGTCACCCCGAACTAGACAGCGTAACTTTTGAAAGGGGCAATCCTTGTTTCGTTGACAATAGCGACCGCCACCGCGCGGGCGAAATGTGCCAAGTATTAAACGACCATTGGGGTTACTGCAAAAACGATTGCAACTATAAATCAGTTAAAGAACTCGTTTCTAACCTTATAGATTGTAGAAAATTTAACTGCAACTTTTTAATTAATACGGGGCTTAAAGGTAACGGCGAAATCAACCTTACCGACAAGGCTTTATTGGGCGAAATAGGCAAGTTTGTAAAGGCGAATAAAGGTTTTATCTACGATATAAAATCAAGCGAAATAACCGCCGAAAACGCCGTTATCTTAAAGGATAATAGTTACTATTACGCGGTTATCGAAAACGTTAATATGACGGCAGACGAGAACGTACAATTATCGTCAATCGAGCGCGAAGTTAAGGTTAACGCGGATATTAAAAACGCCGTTTGGCTAGACAACGGTAAGCGCATAAAACTTAAAAAGAACACCTTTAAAGTAGAGCCGTTTAGATACGGAACTAGTTACGGTTTAAGAATAGCAAAATTCGAACTTAAATAATTTAAAAACCCTTGGCTGTGCCAAGGGTTATTTTTATTCTTTAAAATGGTCGTTATAAAGTTTATTTACTTCTAAACGGAAAACTTCGGCAATTTCTTCACGGGACTTACCTTGTTTCACAAGGTCTTGAACGTAAAGGGGTTTACCGACCACGATTTTCTTTTTCTTTCTGCCGTAATACGCTGGAAATACGGGCAAGTCTTCACCGGTCTTTTTAAAATACATATCCGAAAGCATAACGAAACCCGGGAAGAAATGCGTCATTTCATCAAAGTAGCCTTGGTCGGAATCTTCTGGATAAACTGAAACGGCAATATCGTTTTCTAAACATTGAATACTATAGTGTAAGGTTTTTCTAAAACGCGCGTCGGGATACGACGGAATAACCTTTATCCCCTTATATCCAAAGATAGAAAATATTGATTCAAAACCAGCGCGCAAAGTAGCCTTCCATTTCTTAACGCCGTTTTTTTGCATATAAAAAATATCTCTTAAGTAATGAAAGCGCATTTTTATCGTACCAAGCATAGGATACGCGCCCCACGTAGCGTGAAACACTGGTAAACTGAACTCATATACGATAGGACCTTTTTTATTGTTGTGGTTAGAAACGATAATACACCTACTTGGAAACTCCTCACCCAAAAACTCCACGTTTTTAACGTAGAAAAATGGACGAAGAATAAACTTTATAACTTTCCAAACGGGTTGTTTTCTTTTAGGAAGCTCCCATTTAATTACTTCTTTCTTTTGTTTTTTCATCCTTCCCTGCCTTTATATATAGTTTCTTAAAGCGTTTGGCATATCGGCTGATAAAGAATCAAATAAAGTTGCCGTGCCGTTATATCTTACCCACGATTGCGGGCTTGAATATTCAATCACAAAATCAAGTGAATTTTCGCTTTTGCCTTTTGTTAAATAATATGAATAGTAGTTGTTTTTATATTCGTAACCGTTTTCGATTTTAGTATACACGCTTAAATCACCAAACAATTCGTTAAGTATTTGCGTTTTTGTTTCCATAAAATTAACGGTTTCACCTTGCGTTAATGAGTTTTCTATATATTTATACGTAACCCCGCTTTTTAAATATAACTTATGTAAATTAAATTCTTCTTCTAAAAATTGCGTGGTTTTAATATAAATATAGTCTCCACAATAATATACTATATCTTTTAAAGAATAACTTTCGCTCTGCGCGGTTTTATCTATAATAAATTTCTTGCCTTTATTAATTTCACTAGCAAAACTTTCTAAATAGTCTATTTGTTGTATTTCTCCGTTACCACCACTTCCGCCATTACCTCCGTTTTCACCTTGGTAAAAGTATAATATCTTATATATAAACTCGTTTATCTTATTTATATTTTCGATATGGTTATCGTAATCGCACCCCGTTAAAAACACAGATAAAAATAAAAGTATTGTTATCGCAAATGCTTTTAACCTCAATTCTTTTTACTCCTATATATTAAGCGCATTAAACTTTCACTCATATTAATATTTTCACAAACGACGTCGCCTGGAAAATATAAGTCGGTTGGAGCAAAGTTCCAAATAGATTTTATCCCGCACGAGATAATCTTTTTAGAAACGTCTTCTGCAATTTCTTTTTGCACCGAAATAATTGCTATATCTATCTTGTTTTCGGCTAAATAGTTTTCTATTTCGCTGTACTTTAAAACACTAATTCCGTCCGCAACTTTAATATGCGCGGTTTCTATATCGAAAACGGCTTTTATTTCAACGTTTTCAGAACTAAAACCTTTATAGTTAGCGAGCGCTTGTCCAATACGACCACCGCCCACGATAATAGCGCTATGTTTTTCGTTAAGACCTAAAATATCCCTAATACATTTTTTTAAATGCTCGGTATCATAGCCGTAACCTTGTTGACCAAACTCACCGAAAAGCGATAAATCTTGCCTTACTTGAGATGCCGTTAAGTGCAATGCTTCGGATATGGTTTTTGACGATACGCGCGTAACGTTTTTATCTATAAGTTCTTGAAGATAACGATAATATTTAGGTAATCTTTGAATAACGTTGTCTGAAATTTGTTTTCTCATAATCTTTTAATTGTTTTTTCCACTTATTTATGTTAATATAATTATATGATTAAAATTTTTGCAAAACTTACAAAAAATCACAAAACGGTAAAAAGTTATACGTATACCAATATCAACGAATATAACTCTAACGACTTTTACGGTTACGTTGCGGAAATATGTAATAAACTAGATATTTCAACACCTATAATAATAGCGCACAACCGCGAAAGTTACGAGGAATTTAATATGATTAAATTCGTAAAAGAAGATTTTGTTGATACTTTTAACTACGACAGTTTTATTTTAGAAAACGTGGATAGATAACGCGTATAATTTTCAAAAAACGCCTCACAATATAAAGTATAG
>JAZURK010000152.1:0-7667 GCA_045606165.1 Christensenellaceae bacterium | reverse complement strand
ACAACCAAGGCAGTGCATACCGTAACTCATAAGCACTTCAGGTGCGTTAGGATTTAATTCAACTGCTTCCATAATAAGCGTATCTGCTGTAATTTTCTTTTCCATAATAATTTTATCCTCCATAGTTAAAGAATTGTCATTTTAAATATTTTTAAACCGCGCTTAAACAAGGCGATAAAACGACATAAGGTTGATACAAAAGGGCTAATCAAATACAAGTAAGAGAAGGCAACCACCGCAGATAAGAGTATACATCTTTTCAAGGTGGTTAACGATGTACTTCGTTACTTTGTATTAACAACCAAACGGAGCCAAAGGCGACGGCTCGAAGTGAGATTGATACAAAAGGACTAATCAAACGCTAGTAAGACAAGGCAAACGCCCGTAGATAAGAGTTTACATCTTTTCAAGGGCTTTAACGCAGTATTACGACGCGTTTCATTAGGACTTTATCAATCGAACTAGAGACGGAGCCTATAACTTAAAACCGCATTCAGGGCAGAATTTAGCACCGCTAGTTATTTCTTTACCGCATTCAGGGCAGAAACTTTTAGTTTTAAATTTAGCACCGCATTCGCTACAGAATTTCGCTTTAGAATCTACTTTAGCGCCACATTCACTACAAGTTTTTAAAGATTTAGAAACTTCTTCTTTCGTTTCAGCGACGGTAGGTCTCATCGCTTCGGCAAAGATTTGACCCATACCAAGTCCCGCGCCAAGTCCTACGCCCGCGCCTGCAAAACCATTGCCTGGGTTTTTAGCGGCGTCTTGCATTGCTTGTGCAGCGGCAACACGCATAAGAACGTCAGTCTTATCACCTAAAATACCAAGTTTAGTGCGTTCGTCAAGGGCTTTTTCAACTTCTTCAGGAACGGACATGTTTTCAATAGCAAGGTTTGTGAGTTTTAAACCGATACCGTTAAACTTATCTTGAACCCTTGCTTTGATAATTTCGTTAAACTCGTCGGTATTGCCCGCTAAATCAAGTACCGAAATTTTGCTTTCGCCAATAGCGTCGGTAAGCGAAGATACCGTTAAAGTTTTTAAGTAATCGGAAATATCTTCCGTTTTAAAGGTTGAGTTAGTACCGAAAAGTTCCTTCATAAATACGGTTGGGTCGTCAACCTTAAACGCAAACGAACCAAAACCGCGCACCCTAACGCTACCAAACTCGCTATCGCGCATAATGATAGGGTTTTTAGTTCCCCATTTAATATTGGTAAACTGTTTAGTGTTTACGAAATAAACGTCGCAAATTATAGGGTTTTCAAAAGCGTATTTCCAATTAAAAAGTTTAGATAAAATTGGAAAAGTTGCCGTTTTCATTTCGTACATACCAGGACCAAAAACGTCTGCTACTTGACCTTTATGAACGAATATTGCGCATTGCGAATCCCTTACGGTAAGGGTTGATTTATCGTTAACTTCCCTTCCGCTATTTTTGAAAGGATATTTATAAACAAGTGTGTTTTGGGAGTTATCACTCCACTCAATATTTAAACGAAACCAAGCCATAATACTTTCTCCTTTTAAATTTGAATATATTTAAGTATATCATAATATTTTAATATTTACAACAATTTTTATTTAATTTTCGCAATAAATAACTGTTGCAATCTCTAGCAAATAGAAAAACTTTAATTGACTATGTGATAATTTTGTGATAAGATGATAAGTATGAAAATAAAAATTAAAAATCTACCTTATGAAAAGGTATTAAAAATCAAAAAGCCAAAACATAAAAAACCTAAAAACCCTAACTTCCTTTTTAGGTGGCTAGTTAGGTTTTTATCTAGAAGTGAACTCAAAAAAGCCCATTTTACCTATACCGTAAATGGTAAAATCGGCAAAGGTCCTCACCTTATTTTAATGAACCACTCTAGTTTTATCGACCTTAAAATAGCGTCGCATATCTTTAAAGATATAAAGTATAACGTTGTTAGCACAACCGACGCGCTTGTGGGTAAAGAGTGGCTTATGCGAAACATAGGTTGTATACCTACGCAAAAGTTCGTGCACGACTTAACGTTAATAAACGATATTAAATACGCTTTTTCTAAAAATCGTAGCGTGCTAATGTATCCCGAAGCAGGTTATTCCTTCGACGGAACTGCTACTCCTATCCCACAAGGCTTTGCAAGGCTTATCAAGTACTTGGGCGTTTCGGTAATTTTCGTTAAAACTACGGGCGCGTTTTTACACGACCCACTTTATAATAATTTACAAATCCGCGACGTTGCAGTCTCGGCTGACGTCAAGCAAATTTTTACCGCGGAAGACGTTAAAACCAAAACCAACGATGAAATTGATAAAATTATAACCGACTTTTTTAGTTTTGATAATTTCAAAGCGCAACAAGACTTAAAAGTTATCGTTGACGAACCGTTTAGGGCGGACGGTCTTGAAAGAATTTTATACAAATGCCCTAATTGTAAAAGCGAAGGAACTACCGTAGGTAAAGGTGTTACTTTAAAGTGTAATCACTGCGAAAAAACGTATATGCTAGACGCTTACGGATATTTAAAAACGCCAGATAAAACACTTGAATTTTCACATATCCCCGATTGGTATAATTGGGAGCGAGAAGAAGTTAAAAACGAGATTTTAAACGGCAGTTACCGCCTTGACGAGCAAGTAGAAATAGGCATGATTGTCGACTATAAATGCCTTTATATGATAGGCACGGGAAGGCTTATTCACGATGAAAACGGCTTTACTTTAACAAGTGACGACGGCAAACTAAAATACACTCAATCCCCTACCGTATCTCACACTTTAAACGCCGATTATTTTTGGTATGAATTAGGTGACGTTATCTCCTTTGGAGATAAAAAAGCACTTTATTACTGTTTTGTAAAGAAAGGCGTGCCCGTAGCAAAAGCAAGGCTCGCAACCGAAGAAATGTTTAAACTTGCAAAGCAAAAATAATTAAAAAGAGTTTGGAAAATAAGTCCAAACTCTTTTATATTATTCCTTAATTAACGAGGATATGAAAGTCTTACATGCGGTAGATAAATACCTATTACTTTTTTTGTAAAAATAAACGTTTCTATTGCACTCTTTATCCCTTAATTTATAGTAGCAAAGCGCAGTGTTTTCGCTTACGTTTTTAATCAAAGTATCACTTATAAACGAAACGGCAATACCAGTACCCGTAAGGTTAAACGCCGTTACTTGTTGGTCTAAATTAAATACTACGTTTGGCGTTATCCCTTGCTTATTAAATATTTTAATAGCCCTTTTCCCCGTATCGTTTTCAGGGTTTAAAAGTATAAAAGGTAACTCTTTAAACTCGGTAATACTAACGCTTTTTGCGGTGGTTAAATGCTTGTCGTTAATAACGTCTTCAGTAGATAAAGCGCAATGCGCTAATTTTTTATTGATTTCAAAAATTTTAGGAACGGCAAGCAATAAAGTCTCTTCAGTGTAATGACTAGCAGTAATATCGTCAGAAGAAATCTTTACGTTATCTATAACGATATCAATATCACCGTGCGCAAGTTTTTGCATTAAATTTTTAGTGTTATCTTCCACTACTTCAAAATTAATTTCAGGATACTTTTGTTTGAAGTCAGATATAATTTTAGGTAACATAAAAGAAGAAAACAAACTACTTCCGCCAAGTTTTATAGTACCCGTAAGCAAATTATCGGAATCTAAAACGTATTTCTCAAAATCCTTTTCCTTACCGTCTATTTCAAGGGCATATTTAACGTATTCCTTACCGATTTCCGTTAAAGTTATTGGACTTGTCGACCTATCGAATATAGGCGCTTTAATTTTATCTTCTATCCTTTTAATAGATGCGCTTAACGAGGGTTGCGAAACGTAAAGGGACTCCGCCGCCCTAGAAAAACTACCTTTTTTATAAACCTCTAAAACGTAATTTTTATTCTTAAACATACCACACTGTCCTTTATAACTTGAAAGTTATAAGAAATGTATTTTATTGTACGTTTAATTATATCACAGGCAAGCAGTAAAATCAATAGCGTAAAGCAAAAAACTAAATATTTTAGAGGTTTAGTTATAAATTTATATAAATATATATAAAATTATTGACATTAAAAAAAAATCGTGCTAAAATTAAGCAAAACTATGATGAAGAGAGTAGCATAGGCAACTTTGCTAAAGAGAGCCGTTGTAGGTGGAAATACGGCGCAAAACCTATACGAAAAACACTTCGGAGTTTGCGGAAGAAAGCAGTTTTGTTATTAGAACCGCACGTTTATCGCGTAAAGATATAATTAAGGTGGACTAATTTTTAGTCAATTTGGGTGGTATCGCGGAAGACAGCCTTTCGTCCCATTATTGGGATGAAAGGCTTTTTATTTTGCCTACCCTATTATTTTGTAAATTATTGGAGGATTAAAAATGTTAAGAACCCATACTTGTAATGAATTATCAATCAAAAATATCGGTGAAAAAGTTACCCTTACCGGTTGGATTAGCACAATCCGCGACCACGGTGGCGTACTTTTCGTAGACCTTCGTGACCACTACGGCGTAACTCAAATCGTGTTTAGCGACGACAGTATGCTTGAAGGCTTATCTAAAGAAACGGTAGTTTTAATCGAAGGCGTTGTAACTAAACGTGACGAAGACACCGTTAACCCTAAAATCGAAACGGGTCTTATTGAAGTAAGAACTGAAAAAATCGAAGTATTAGGCCCTTGTCAACTCGGCTTACCTTTTGAAATAAACGAGTCTATGTCGACAAGAGAAGACGTAAGACTTAAATACCGTTATTTAGACCTTCGCAATACTAAAATTCATAAAAATATCGTATTAAGGTCTAAAATTTTAAGTTACCTTCGCAGTCAAATGGAAGATATGGGTTTCCTTGAAATTCAAACGCCTATCTTAACGGCATCTTCGCCTGAAGGCGCAAGGGACTATCTCGTTCCTAGCCGTAAACACAAAGGCAAATTCTACGCTTTACCACAAGCGCCACAACAATTTAAACAACTTTTAATGGCGTCGGGCTTTGATAGATACTTTCAAATCGCGCCTTGTTTCCGTGATGAAGACGCGCGTCAAGACCGTTCACCAGGCGAGTTTTACCAACTTGACTTTGAAATGTCTTTTGCTACGCAAGAAGACGTATTCGAAGTTGCTGAAAAGGTTGTTTACAATACTTTCTGTAAATTCAGCGATAAAAAGGTTTCTAAACCACCGTTTAAACGTATTCCGTTTGCGGAATCTATGCTTAAATACGGTACGGACAAACCCGACCTTCGCAACCCACTTTTAATTCAAGATTTAACTGAATTCTTTGCTAAAAACGAATTCTTATTCATAAACGGAAGAACTATTCCGTTCAAAAATAAACTCGTTAGGGGTATCGTTGCTAACTATCTCGTTAAAAAAGACGGTGACGGCGACGGTAAAAAAGCGTTTGAAAAGGCTATCGACGCTTATTCAAGAAGTATCGGTATGAAATTTGGTATCGGCTACATTACCCTTGAAGACGGCGAATACAAAGGCCCTATCGCTAAATTCTTAACTGAAGAACAAAAAGACGAACTTACTAAACTCGTTGGTATTAAAGAAGGCGAATCACTTTTCTTTATCAGTGACGCTCCGTCAGTAATCAACCGTTTAGCAGGCGAAATGAGAACTTGGATTGCTAAAGAATTAAACCTTATCAAAGACGATAGTTTTGAATTCTGCTTTATCGTTGACTTCCCTATGTACGAACTCAACGAAGAAACTAATAAAATCGACTTTACGCACAACCCGTTCTCTATGCCACAAGGCGGTATGGACGCGCTTTTAAACAAAGACCCACTTGAAATCTTTGCTTACCAATACGATATCGTTTGTAACGGCGTAGAACTTTCTTCGGGCGCGGTTAGAAACCACAACCCTGAAATTATGAGAAAAGCCTTTGAAATTGCAGGCTACGGCGAAGAAGACTTAAAGGCAAAATTCGGCGCGTTATATAACGCTTTCTCTTACGGCGCTCCTCCTCACGCAGGTATGGCTCCGGGCGTTGACAGAATGATTATGCTTATCGCCGGCGAAGAAACTATCCGTGACGTAATTGCCTTCCCTCTTAACGGCAACGCGCAAGACTTAATGATGGGCGCGCCAGGTGGCGTTACAGAACAACAACTTCGCGAAGTACACATTAAAGTAAGAGATTAATACTCTTTTTAGGAGATTTTTATGGATAAAGAAACTCTTCGTAAACTTGAAATGTTAAACCAATTAAGTTTAACAGATAATCAAAAAGACGGCGTTATTTCCTTTATTAACGATAGAGAAAACGACGCTAAAGAACTTGACGCAATAAACACTGAAAACGTTGAAAGAATGGTACACGTTATGCCTATTTTAACTGTTGTTAGAGAAGACGTTGTAAAACAAAACTTCTCTCGTGAAGAACTTCAACAAGACGGGCCTGAAACCGATGAAGGTTATTGGTGCGTTCCTAAAGTAGTTGAATAATAGGGGGATTCTTATGAAATTATATACTGCAAAAACTCAAACGTCAGCTACAAAAAAAATCGTTGTTGACGATATGTTCTTAACTAAAAACTTACCTACTACCGCAGGCAGTAAAATGCTTGACGGCTACAAAAGTTTATTCGATGCTGAAGTTATCACTCGCCTTGAAAACAACGGCTATGGTATTTCGGGAAAAGCCGACGTTGGCGAATTTGCTTTCGACGTAATCGGCGAAACTTCGTATAACGGATTTACTTTAAAAAACGCTAGCGCGGAAATTTTAAATAATGAAGACGTTTTCGCTACCCTCAACCTTGACGTTAACGGTTATCCTAGAAGGGTTGCAAGCCAAAACGGTTTAATTTCAATTAAACCTACCTATGGTACGGTTTCTAGATACGGAACTATCCCCGTTGCTTGCTCGGGCGAAACGGTTAGCGTTATGAGTAAATCGATTAAAAACTTAAAAGAAGTATTATCAACTATCGTAGGTCACGACGATAAAGACGGTACTTCGCATAGTGA
This sequence comes from Christensenellaceae bacterium, assembly GCA_045606165.1. Classification (GTDB taxonomy): domain Bacteria; phylum Bacillota; class Clostridia; order Christensenellales; family Borkfalkiaceae; genus HGM11412. Next base: position 689 of record JAZURK010000152.1, on the reverse strand, counting down.
AAGCGTTTGCCAAAGCGTTATCAATAACCCAAGCGAATTAACGTTTAAAAAGGTTGCACTTTTAAAATCAATGCTTGACGTTGACGAAGGCGTTAAAACGCAATTAAACGGCGTTATAGACTGTTTAAAGGCTAACGGCGTAGAAATCGTAGAAATCGACGATAGCGTTATTAAAACGGCTAAATCGGCGTGGAATATCTTAATGAGTTCTGAACTTACTAACAACGTTTCTCGTTACGATGGCGTTAAGTACGGATACCGCGCTAACTACTTTACTAATATTGATGAACTTTACACAAACAGCCGTACCGAGGCGTTTGGCGAACTTTTAAAATTTGCTATTTTATACGGTAGTGATAACTTATCTACTGAAAATTACTTCAAACTTTATGATAAAGCGCTTAAAGTGAGACGCGTTATCGTAGAAAAGTTTAATGAATTATTTAATGGCTATGATGCGGTTATTATTCCTGCGTGTTCTACCCTTAACTACACGGAAGAAATGCTTAAAGATAAAGGTTTTGCTTATAAAGAAAACTTCTTTACAGCGCCAGCGTCTATTACGGGTTTACCTTGCGTTTCGCTTAAAGGCGTACAACTTATCGGCAAAGCGTTTAACGAAAACGTTTTATTAAACCTTGCCGAAATTATCGAAAAAGGGGGTAAAAACTAATGAGATACGAAACAGT
>JAZURK010000151.1:0-3345 GCA_045606165.1 Christensenellaceae bacterium | reverse complement strand
TGTGCCAACTCCTTGGCTCACAGAACGACATGGCTACGATCCGACTTCACCTATTATTACGAATTTATTAAGCCTGTCGTCTAAACGCGCAAGCCTAATGCCTATTCTAACGCCAAACGAGTGAGCAACTAAATGATACCTTTTTATACCTAAACTCGTTATGACGTTAATTACGTCTTTAACGTAATCGTCCAAACAATACGGATACGGCAATTTTTTACTTTTGCCAAACCCCGTAATATCAATCGCTATCGTTTTAAAGCGCTTGGATAAAAATTCCGTTTGGTAATAAAAACTTTCTTTATTCGACATAAAGCCGTGCAAAAAAACTATTACCACACCTTTGCCTTTTTCTTCTACGGAAATACCGTCAACGATTTTTAAAATAATTCCCCCTTACAAACGCTAACACGCTTTGTAAGGCTATGAAACGATTAAATACTGTTTACCGTTACAACGCCTTACACATAATAAGGGCGTCTTCTACTCCGCTGTAATATTTTTCCCGAACGCTAATATATTCAAATCCTAATTTTTCATACAACGCTTTTGCCGAGTGGTTGTTTCGCCTAACTTCTAAAAATACTTTATTAACGCATTTTTCTTTTAATACTTCAAACATCGTTAAAAATAAAGTTTCGGCTACTTTTTGCCTGCGGTATTTGTGCGTTACTGCAACGAGATTAATTTCCGCCTCGTCTAAACAATAAGTAAGCGCTAAATACCCAACCACTTTACCTTCGTGTTCGGCAACGTATCCTAAAAAATTATCACTTAAGAAAGTGTCGCAAATCATTTGCTGTGTCCAAGGTTCTTTAAAACATTCTTTTTCAATGCGATATACTTCTAAATTATCACAGTACACCCAAGGTCTAAATATCATAAATTTTCCTCGGCTTGACTTTTTCTAACGTAAAGTGGCACTAAACTTTCTTTTTCCGTAGTTGCGGTAGAAATTTTACCAAGCACGGCATTTATGAAACCTTGCTTTACGTCGCAATTTGCATTTTTATATTCTATATCGCTAGAAGTTAAGATATTTGGAAACTCACTTTTAAGTTCTATAAGTCCTTCGCCGTTTACGAATTTAGGCGACGTAACCGCGGTCAACCCGTCGTATCCGCAAACGTAATAATTACCGTGTCGGGCGTCGATTACAGCCAAGTTTCTTCCGCCCTTTTTATTGTATGCAAGCACGTCGAAGGAAGTTAAACCGAAAACCTTTTTATCAAACGCGTAACTAAACGCCTTAATGGTAGAAACGCCTATTCTTATACCCGTGAACGAGCCAGGACCTAAATTACAACCGAATAAATCTATATTTTCAATGGTTAAATCCGCATCTAAAAGCAAGTTTTCAATCGTAGGCATTAACACGATAGAGTGCTGTAAATTACAGTTTTCTATATATTTAACGAAGATTTCTTCGCCTTTTACGATAACTACGGTTAAATGACTACCGCTTGTGTCTACCGCTAAACAATTCATAAAGTAATTTCCCTTTTGTTTTCGTCAATTTTTTTAATGGTAACTATTTTAACTTTGTCTGGCAAAACGCTTTTAACGTTTTCAGACCACTCAATAACGCAAACGCCCGTACCGTAAAAATAATCGGTTAAGCCAAGCGCTTCGGCGTCTTCACCGCTAGTTAATCTATAACAGTCGTAATGATACAACTTGCCGTCGTAATCGTTCATATACGCGTAAGTTGGGCTCGTTATAACGTCTTGTATTCCTAAACCTTTAGCAATACCTTTAGTGAAAGCCGTTTTGCCTCCGCCCATTTCGCCGTTTAATAAAACCACGTCGCCACGCGATAGGGTTTGAGCGTAAGTTTTACCAAGTTCAATTGTCTCGAGTTCGCTATTCGTTATATAAGTCATAATGGTATTATACTACTTTATCATTTATTTTGCAAATTGATTTTCTTGAATAAATACGAGGTCTTTTTGTATATTAACACGGTAATTACCGAAACGACAACGCTTTTTATAAAATTAAAGATTAAAATAAAGTACCAAACGCTAAAATAGAAAGCGTCGCTACTTTCGGTAGGAATAAACGGCGCGCCACCCAAAAAGAACGGAAAGTTAATAAATCTATTTACTAAAAGAGATATAAAAGATTGAACGATGCAACCTAAAACGAGTGTAATAATAACGATTTTTAAACCTTTCTTTTTGCGGTACGCTATCGTTGGAATTAATATATAAAAAGCGGTAATGATAATATTTGCAAACTCACCAACGCCACCCGTCGTGCCTACTAAAATATGTAATAATTCCTTAACGAGCGAAACGATGAGCGCGGGAATAGGCCCGTACATAAACCCTGCAAGCAAAACGAATACGTTAGATAAATCCAACTTTAAAAAACTAACGGGAGTAGCAGCGAAAATAGGAATTTCTATTAAATACACCAAAAAAGAAATAGCCGAAAATACAGCCATACCCGCAATATTTTTAGTACTAAAAACTTTCATAACTCCTCCTAAATGGTATCGACTATTGATTGAAAATAGTTGATTAGTTTATGCTTTAATAAATAGCAAGGCGATGGCTTGAAGTGAGGTTAATTTTAAAAGGATTAATCAAACGCTAGTAAGACAAGGCAAACGCCCGCCGATAAGAGTTTACATCTTTTCAAGGGCTTTAACACAGGATTACGACGCGTTTCATTAATACTTTATTAACCGAACAAAAGACAGAGCCTAAAATAAAAAAAGGGGAGAAAATCTCCCCGAAACGAAAAAGCGTATGGTAATACTTTTTCTTTTATCATCCAGACTATACTGTCGGTCTCGGAATTTCACCGAGTCGGGGACTTACGTCCTTTGCAGACTTTACTGCCGGTAGGGAATTTCACCCTGCCTCAAAGAAAATTACGCCTTTATTTTATACTTTTATATTCATAAAGTCAAGTGTTTAAAGTATTGATTTTCCCGTCTAACTCTTGGGCAATAAACGGACAGTCGGGGCTTAAAATCTCGCTTGCGCCGTTGTTAAGCGCAGTTATAATCTCGGTTGCCGACTCAATTTTACCCGCTCCTTCAACTATACACGAAGTCATAGACAATTCGCATAAATCCTTAACTGCAACGAAATTCATAACGCTTAAAAAGGAATTATACGGAATTACCGAGTAAACTTTGCCTTTAGCGGTAACGCTTTCGATAAACGGTTTAACTTCGTTAAAGTTTACCTTTAAAAAGTCGATTAACACGCTAACTTTACGTTTTTTGGCTTTGCGATATAACTTGTTAAATTCCTTTACCGCCCTTTTATATTCGCCGTTTTTAATAAGCGAAATAGGCAAAGTTATAATCAAACTATCCGCGCCGTTTTT
>JAZURK010000150.1:0-5366 GCA_045606165.1 Christensenellaceae bacterium | reverse complement strand
CAAAACCAACCATGTGGCAAGCGCAACCTACTGTTGCCGCACCACCAGCAATAAGCATAGCGCTTTAAGTCGGATCGTAGCCATGTCGTTCTGTGAGCCAAGGAGTTGGCACAATAATTTGTCTTCCTAAGACCGCTTGGCCTCCGACTTCAAAACCAACCATGTGGCAAGCGCAACCTACTGTTGCCGCACCACCAGCAATAAGCATAGCGCTTTGGTTACCAAGCGAAACGTTTGAAGAAACGGCAATCCAAATAGCCGCGGAAGAAGTTGGCATTGTAAGTAAAACGCCCATAATAACGGCAATAAATATACCCATAAAGAAAGGGCTAGCGTTAGTTGCAACGGCAATTAAATCGCCAAGTTTCGTGATAAGCCAAATAAACGGATACGCAAGGAAAACACCGCCAAGCGCAATAAACATAGTTCCTAAAGGAACTAAAATAATATCAAGTTTAGTTTTACCCGCATATAACGATACAAGTTCAATTACAAGTAAAGTAACCACGTAAGCGCCAACAGGGTTACCAGGAGCGCCTAAAGATAAGGTTGTTAAACCCGTTCCGCCAACGATAAGTTTATCGGCAAAAGCACCAACAAAACCAGCAACGGCAGACGAGAAAATTAAAAGTTTATTTTTAGTTAACGCAAAAGCAATACCAACACCAATACCTGCGCCCATCATAGATTTTGCAATATTAGCAATGTATTTTAAGGTATTACCCACGTAATTATCGCCTATCCGACCGCCACTTTGCGCTAAAATTGTACCTGCAATTAAAGTACAAAATAAACCTTGCGCCATACCCGAAAAGGCAGTAATAAACCAGCGATTACATAAGTTTTTAATTTTAGTTTTCATATTATAACACCTCAACTAATTTATTATCTACTAAATCACAAGAAGCAAGTATATATTCTATACCGTTCTTAACGATTTTAGGATAAACTTTACTATCTTTTCCGTGAAGATGCCCGTAAACTACTTTATTAACGTTATAAGTTTCAAAAAGTTCGGTAAAAAGCGAATTTTCAAGCCTAACGTTGAAGGGTGGATAGTGGATTAAACAAACTAAAATATCCCCTTCTTCACGAATTTTACTAGCGTGGTTAAGCGCTAGTTTAAATCTTTCAACTTCCCTTAAATAAATGTGTTTATCGTGCTCGGAATAATCAGGCGAACCTTCTACCGCCCAACCTCTTGAACCACAAAAAATAACGTTGCCTATTTTTATGCTATCGTTTTGCAAAGCGTAAGTATTTTCGGGTAAAGCGTTTCTAACTTTGTTAATCCCTTGCCACCAATAATCGTGATTACCGCGTATAAGGATTTTAACGCCTTTTTGTTTAGCGACGTAAGACAAGTCGGTTTTAGCCTCGATTAAGTCCATAGCCCAACTAATATCGCCGTTAATTAAAACTATATCGTCGTCGTTAACTTTAGCGTTCCAATCCTCTTCAATTTTATTAAGGTAATCTTCCCACTTTAAGCCAAAAATATCCATAGGCTTTGCACCCGAAAGACTTAAATGTAGGTCGCTTATCGCATAAACTTTCATCTTATCCCCTTTTTATTGATAATATTTATAGCACTATGATATTTTTTTGTCAAGTAAAAAACCCGCATAAAAAATATCCCAACGTGTAGTTGAGATATTTATAAGTATATTATTTTATTATTGTCATAGCTGGAATAACGCCAATTCCTGTGTTGGAATGAATAGCAGAAGTAAACGAACCTTTAGCATCAATAATGTTTACTTTACAATGAGCACCATATATATCATAACCATTTATACTTGGCGACCTTAACCACCATTTAGCAAAACCATAATTTTCTTCAGTGTTATCAATATATACACCTTGCGTCCTCACGTAATCACTTGTATTTATTTTTCGATTTTGTTTTGATAATTTGTTCGCCTCTTGATAACTCAATAAATACACGTTATCTGCCGTATTTTCACAATATTCAGTATTTTCCTTAAAATCAGTGCTGTTAGGTCCATTATCAACGTAAGTAGGTAAAATAATATCAGTTTCACTTTCATTAAAACAGCTTAAGAGGAAGGAATAGTTTAACCAATCACGAATACTACTATTTTTATAGTTTGTAGTATTCATATCAAACATTATATCGTTACCATTAGACTCGTAAATCATTACTCTAGATAATAAGGTTAAAGTTCTACCAGTTTCACTAATTATTTCCCACTTAATTGGCTCCATTTTGAAATAATAGACTTGATTTTTTTCTATTATTGAATTATTTGTAAACTTATTACCATCAGAAGTTAACCTAGCAGTAGCCCTTTTATAGAATTCACCATCACTGCCAAAATAATACCCTTGATTGTTAGGTTCACTTGCGATTAATACATCATCAGCTTTAAGCGATTGTGGATAACTACCAAAATATACGTAATTACCTTCTCTTTTATAAGCGTTTTTATCATCAATAAGCTTTTTATCTGTACGCATTCGCAATACTGGAGCTATACCAAAAACATCAAAATCAACAATACCGGAATAAAAATTAGCAGTTTGTGCGTAATTATACGAAAAACTATCTGGTGAACGGAGCCACCAATCTGTAGTATGTTGTCCGTTAGCTAATGCATAGTCAGAAGAATTTTTATCATATATTTCTTCATCGTAGATTTCATTAACTTCTTTTCTACTTAATAAATAAATCAAATCATTTGTATCTTCGGAAACGTAATTATTAACGCTATCGCCAGTACTTTCCAAACTATTATCAATTTTTGATGAAAGGATTATTGATTGTTGTAAAGAATTAAACGCTGAATTATAAAACGTAGAATTTAACCAAGCGCGAATTTCACTATCAATATATTCATTTCTATCATCATCGTAAACTCTAGCATCAATTATGCTATCGCAAAAAATAGTAGCAACACCATCAACTTCGCTAATAATTTCCCATCTAATAGGTTCAACCTTAAAGTAATACGTATGGTTATATTGAATATTTTCGCCATTTGAAAAGTTATAATTTTCGTATCTTTGACTACTTACCACTTTAGCATAATAATTACCATCAGAACCAACGTGATAACCATTTGATGATGGATATTCGTTTACCAACACCCCATCTTCCTTAATAGTTTGAGGATACATACCATAATAAATATAGTTACCAATCCTTAAATAACTTTCTCCCTCTGGAATAACAACGTTAATTTTAGAACCTAAATCCACAACAGTATCAGTTTTTCCACAACCATAATCACATTCAGCAGTTTTAGTACCATCTTCTTTATCGGTTGCATTATTATCAGACACGTAATTAGTAAATAAGCATTCATCTAAATCACCGTATTCAAAAGAATTTTCGCCTTGCTCTCCGCACGCGCAAACAAAATAATATTCCGCTCTCTTTTGGCAAGTTGACGTAGATTTTATATTGCTTTCGGTAGCGTTTTTAATATTAAAATTATGTGCCGTTAAATCAAATTCACCATACTCGAAAGATAAAACACCTATTTCACCACAATCACAAGAGTAATAATATTCTGCCTTCTTTTGACAAGTTGCAGGTGATTTTAAAAATTTTTCAGTTGTTTTTTGTTTAGTAAAATCGTGGGTATGGTTAAGAGTTGAGCCATATTCAGCACCACATATCTCACATATAGCCTTTTCATTTTCTGTAGCAACCCCACCGCTACAATCTTCTGTTATTATATGGTTATTGTTATTGGAGCAAACTTGACTGTGCGTGCCATCCCCATTAGATACAAACTCGCCATAATTATGTCCTAACACCTCACCATACTCAAACGTGTCTTGACCTTTCTTGCCACACAAGCAAGAATAATTATACACTGCTTTATCTTCACACGTTGCATCGCTAAATAAATATTCTGAATCAGTGTTTTTTACATTAAACTCGCAAGTGTGTGTAGGACTAGTCGAATCTCCTAGCCCGCCAACACTACACGCAACTATAGATAACATAGAAGTTATAAGCATAACAACCATCAAAACAGTTATCCAAATTTTTCTCATAAAATTCCTCCTTAAAAAAAATAAAAGTGTCGTAAGAAAAACAAACGACACTTGCAAAAATGCACGTTTGCTTGCTGCGACACAACCATAGAACTCTTCCAAAAAAGATTTTATGAAAATGCAAAATCGTACACTTCTACCAAGAAGTATACTTTTTTGGAACAATTCAGTTATGTCGCGTGTATATTATATCACATAATTATTTGATTTGCAATAAAAAAATAAAAAACCCGACTTAAATAAGTCGAGTTTTTATTGTGCGTTTAAGTTAGAAGTCGTTTTCACCTGGGAAAAGTGGCAATTCAAAGAATCCCGCACACACTTCTTGGGTGTATTCTTGGCAAGTAGGCATTACCGCATAACCGTACGACGGAATTAAAAGTTCAACCGTCATAACTGTTTTAATGATTACGCTAGCACAACCCGTTACGGTAAATTGATTTTCGCCCGTATACGTTCCTTCAGGGGCAACGAAGGAAACTACCGCCTCTACGTTGTACGGCATAATAGACGGCGATGGAACGTATAAAATTACGTCTTGCGACATAGTGTACGTTGCGTTTGCCTTGCCTTGAATACCGTTGGCGTCGGTATATAAAACCTCTACGGGAACTGAATAAGTTACTTGCACCCTTGATAAGTTTTGTCTATCGGGGATTGGGTCTACTTGAAGCGCGGTTACCGTTGCTAAAGTTTCAACGTTTCTAGCGCTTATGAAAGTTAACGGATATGTAGGATTACTTGGGGTTAAGTTTGTTAAAGTTAAAACGTAACCGTCTTCCTGCGATTGTTTTATACAAGCATCGAAAACCTTTTTGGTTTGTATGCAAACTTTTTCACATAAACCGTTCATAGGATTTCCGCTTAACCTACACGGACATTTGTCTTTAGAACAATTCAAAAAAAATGACATTTTTATTCTCCTTTTGGGCGAGATAATTTACGGTATACCCTCTCGCCTATTCACTTTAATATATGCTAAAAGACATAAAAAGGTCACAAAAAAAGTGCAAATCGAAAATCGAAATGCACTTTTATTATTAAACTGTTTCGTAGTTGCCCGTGTTTTTATAGATATATTGCTCTAAAGTAAACTCAACTTGAACTTCTTGTTTATTTCTAATAACGGTAAATACTACCTTGTCGCCGATTGAATATTTTAAGCCGTTAACGTAAGTTATAAGAGCCGTAACGGTTTTTACGGTATAAGCCTTTTCACTTCTTACTTGAACGGACGTAATAACGTCGTTAACGTAGAACTTACCTTTGAAAATAGGTGCAATTTCCGTAACGTAAACTGTAGGATCGCCAAAGAAAGTTTCACTGTATTGATATAC
>JAZURK010000149.1:0-7250 GCA_045606165.1 Christensenellaceae bacterium | reverse complement strand
AATATTTTGTAAAAAGCCTATTGTTGATAACTTTTTTAAATAAATATAATAAAAATGGCTATTTCTTTTACTAAAACACGATAAAAGTTTAAAAAAATACTTGACATTAATAAAATTATATTTTATAATTATGATACCAATGTGTAATTGGCTCTATTTTTGCGTAGAGTCAAAAATGAAGGAGGATATTAATCGGCAAGCATAAAAGAGAAGATTTTAATTAAAATTAAGAAACATTAACCCCACCTGACTAGACAGTATTTCCGTTAGCTGTTTGGTCCAAACAAAAAATTTAACAAAAAAATTTAAAAAGAAAAATTAAAACATTTATTTAAGGAGAAAATAAAAATGCAAGGAAACAAAACTTTAAAGACAATGCTTATTAAAATTTTAAGCATCATTTGTTCTTTCTGCTGTTGTTTCGCACTTTGCTTCGGTTTAGTAGGCTGTGGCGAAGAAGAAGCTGTTACCGTTGTTTCAGTTGTTGCTGAAGGTGACGTTCTTAAAGTTACATATTCTGATGGTAGCGTTAAAGAAGTTGCATCTGTTAAAGGCGACAAAGGTGACAAAGGTGACAAAGGCGATGCTGGTGTAGCTGGTCCTCAAGGCCCTCAAGGCGAAAAAGGTGAAGACCTCGCTGCTTGCGAACACGAAAATCTTATTGAAGATGAGTATGTCATCGAAATCAAAGACGCTTTTGGTAAATATTATGAAGATTTCTGTACAATTAAACAAGCTCTTTGTTTAGATTGTGGTCACATGCTCTTAACTTCTGAAGGTCACGACCTTGAAGAAGTAAAAGCTAAAGAAGCTACTTGTTACGAAGATGGTCACACTGCTGGTCAACAATGTAAAGTATGTGGTTATTTAGCAAAAGGTACTGAAGTTATTTCTAAAGATACAGTTGCTCATACTGAAAAAGAATACTTCATCACTTACGAAGATCCAAACAAAACTCCATGTACTCACGGTGGTTTCTTAATCACAGTTTGTGAAGCATGTAGAGAAGCTGGTTTCGATACAATCATTAGAAACGTTGAAATCCCTGGTTTAGGTCATAAATCAGCTAACTGGGAACTCGTTACTCCTCCTACAGCTGATACTGAAGGCTTAATTAAAGCTGCAGTTTGTGCTGATTGTGGTTTAGCAAACGTAACTAAAGTACTTCCTAAATTAACTGATAGCGTATACGCTAGTGCAATTACTAAAGAAAAAGCAAGCTGTACTGACTTTGAAACTACTACTTACACAGTATACCTTTCTGGTGGTCAAGTATTAGCTAACGTTGGTGCTGAAGGCGAACAATCATTCTCATTTGAAGTTGACGGTCCTGTTGGCAACCACAAACTTGCTAACGGCGCAACTTTCGAAGAAGGCAAAGTTTACATTTTCGACGAAGCATTATTCACAAAATTCGGTAACGAACCTGATACTTGTGGTGCTGCTGGTTTCTCTGTATTCTTCGCTTGTCAAGATTGCGGTCAAGCAATTCAAACTAGAGCAAAAGTTGCTCACGAAACAGTATTTGAAAATGCTGATAACCCTGCTACAGAAGAAGTAGAAACTCCTGTTGTTGCTACTCCTGCTACATGTACTACTGATGGTGCATATGCTGCATACACTTGCTCGAAGTGTGGTGAACTCGTTGACGACGTAGCTGCTCTTGCTATTCCTAAACTTGATCACAAATTTGAAACTTACACTATCGCTGATACTTATGATGATGGTACAGTTAAACTCGTTTCTAACTGCGTACGCTTTGCTCAATGTGGTGAACAAGACGTTCTTGACCACGCTGCTGCTGAATACGTAAAAGAAGACGCAACTTGTCTTGCTGACGGTAAAGAAACTTGGACTGTAACTGCTATCAACGGTGAAACTCTTGAAACTCCTATCGTTGCTACTAACGTTCTTCCTAAAGTTGCTCACAAACTTGGTGAAGAAGATATCGACCTCGCTAAAGTTTATGACTGGACAGTTTACGAAGCTAAAGGCATGATTGACTTTGGTAACGTTGAACACTTCTGTAAAGATAACGAAGGCTTTAACGTATTCTTCTACTGTTCTGCTTGTGAACAACCTATCAATGTAAAAGCATTCGTTCCTCATACTCGTCCTGAAGACCCTAACAAAGATACAGAAGAAAACGAATTAATCACTGTAACTCCTGCAACTTGTGGTGTTAAAGGTACTGAAGTTTATACTTGTACAGTATGTAACGAAGTTCAAACTGAATACATTGATGAACTTGTTCACGAAGTTGAATACTCTATGACTATTGATGATAAGGGTACTGATTCTGCTGATGACGACATCGCTACTATCGTAGCTACTTGCGTACACGGTGAATTACACACTGACGCTGCTACAAGAGTTGTTACTGTATACAATGACCTTCTTACTAAACTTACTAAATCTACTTACGTTTCTGCAACTTGTCTTGTTGAAGGTATCGACCGTTACACTTGGACTAATGGTACTGAATCTCTCTATGCAGACGTTAACATCGGTTATGCGTTCCACAAATTAAACGATAAATACGTTGATGATACTAAAGTTCAATACGTTGGCAATGGTATCGTAGCAATGGGTAACTCTACTCCTGCTTGTGATTCACTCACTCCAGGTCAAGGTATGTTCTACTGCGAATTCTGTGAAAAACCTATCGCTGTTCAAGTTAAAGAAGCTCACACTAAACCTGCTGAAGGCGTTGTAACTAACGATGCTACATGTTTAGCTCCAGGTTCTGTTGAATACACTTGCGCTAAATGTAATGAATTCGTTTCTGAACCTATCGAACAAAAAGATCACGTTATAACTTACCAACTTGAAACACTTGTTAAACCTAGTGCAACTGTTGCTGGTGAAGTTTACGTTAAATGTGCTACTTGTGATACAAAGACTGTAAAAGTTGTACTTCCTGCTCTTAACGAAGCAGTTAAAGTTGATACTGTTGCTGCTCTTGGTTCTAAAGTATACACTTACTATGTAAATTCAGTAGCTACTTGTGAAACTGCAGGCGTTATCACTTACGCTTACGATGATGCAACTTACGGTTTAATTACGTTCACTATCGACGTTGATAAGACTCCTCACGATATTATCGCTGAACCTGAATTCTTCTGGGATTACAATGGTCAAAGATACTATGGTAAGGTATGTAAGCTTGGTGCTGAAAAACACATCGTTGTAACTCGTATTACAGCTATTCCACAAGCTTAATAATTAACACACATATTAAAACTGTTTAGTTAGCAGTTAAACTAACTTAAGGTGGTTTTAAATAGCGGAACAGAACGCTCGACTTATGTCGGGCGTTCTCTTTTTTAAAGGCGTATAACCTTCGCAATACGGCGTTTCTGCTAAAAAAGTTTGACTATTATGACCAATAAGGTCTATCATATCCAAACTTTTTTGCGAGCCTTGTCTTGCTTGGTTTTACGCCTTTAAAATTGTGATTTATATAGCAAAAGGTCTACCAAATCCGCAAAACTTTCCGAGCCTAGCCCAACTTGTTTCTACACCTCTAAAATACTGCTTTATTAAACTTAACAACATTATAAACTATTATATAATAATCAAAATCATCAACTTTTAGGGAAGGCCTAAAAATATCTTGCCCACTTCTTCGCCTTTAAAATTGCATTTTATTATAGCAAAACAATAACTTAACTAAATTACAAAAGGAATTGTAAAACGTACAATTCCTTTTATTATATATAGATATAATGCTTTTTTATAAAAACTTTTTAAGTCTTTCTTCGTAGTTTTCTTCAAGTTGTTTAAGTCTTTCGCCTAATTCTATAGCTTTTTTATCGGTGCACTCGGTATTGTTTAGTAATCTACATAGTTCGGTAATGCCCATAACCGTGCCTTTAACCATAATTTGCGCTATATGCCCTTCGGTGTTGTCAAGCGCGGTGTTCATTTTAATCCCCGTAGACATAAACGTTTTTTTCATTCCGCCAAGTTCTTTAATTTCATAGCCTTTTTCGTTCATATACGTTGTTATTTCTTTAATTAAGTTTTTATAACCGTCGTATTCAAACGATAGTTCTTTTTTAAGTTCGCTATTTTCAGTTTCAGGTAAAACGTTAGAAATAGAAAGTAACGCAACGCTTGCATTTTTGTAAATTTCGTTCATAGTGTCTAAATTTGTATCTCTGTTACTCATATTAATTGCTCCTATTAACTTTAGTTTGTATATAAAACTAAAAACTATGCTTAAATAGTTGACAAAATTATAAAAAAACTGTAATATAAAAAAGAACCGCTCGGGGAAGGCCTATAAGTACGGTAACGTCGCCTTGAACTTCGGCGAGATTATTTAGGAGGTACATTATAAATGTACGCAATTATTGAAAACGGCAACAAACAATACAAAGTTGCTGTAGGCGATACTGTTAAGTTTGAAAAACTTAATGCAGTTGCAGGCGATAAAGTTGATTTCAACGTATTACTTGTTTCTGATGAAAACGGTATCAAGGTAGGTAAGGATGCTGAAGCATTCAAAGTAACTGGCGAAGTTATTAAACAAGATAAAATGAAAAAGATTATCGTGTTTAAATACAAAGCTAAAAAGAATGAAAGGAAAAAACAAGGTCACAGACAACCTTTCACTCAAGTTAAGATTGTTGAAATCGCTACTAAATAAGGAGGAAATTTTATGTTTTTATTCAGATTATTTGCTCATAAGAAAGGTGTAGGTAGCTCAAGAAACGGTCGTGATAGCGCTGCTAAACGTTTAGGTATTAAACGCGCTGACGGTCAAAAGGTTTCAGCAGGTTCAATCCTTGTAAGACAAAGGGGTTCTAAATTCTATCCAGGTACCGGTGTTGGTATGGGTAAAGACGATACTTTGTTTGCAACGGTAAGCGGTGTTGTTAGATTCGAAAGACTCGGCAAAGACCGTAAACAAGTTTCGGTTTACGAAGCATAATTAAAAAGCCTTTGATTTTTCAAAGGCTTTTTTTATTATATTCATACGATAAAACAAGAGTTTTACTCTTGTTTTTTTATTATTTCGCCCGTTTTTGCGTCTTGAAAAATCAAATAAAACCCTTTTCCTGACAGTTCATAGTTTGATATAGGAATAAACGAAAAATGGCTGTTTAACTCGTTTGGGATTTCGCCCAAATACCCCGTAACGCCGTAGCAAACGTACTTTATTTCATTATTTTCTTCTATTGCGCCAACGTAATAATACTTATTATCAGCGTAGTGAATTTTACAAAATTTACCGTTTGGTAGCGCGTCAATCAAGTCGGTTGTAACTTGAAATTTAGTAAAAATTTCGTTTAAATTTTCCTTTATTTTTTCGTGGAAAAGTTGATTTTCGATAGGGCGTGTATTCTTTTCATATTCCCCAAACTGTTCCGCATTTTCTTCGATTTTTTCTGCTTTTTTACTGCTTGTAAGCAAACTAGCATCTTGGTTATGTAAGCCGTTTTGTTCATCGTTTATTTTATAGTAGTTTTCGGTGGCGATGCGCTCGTCGTCGTAACACTTATCTGTTTCGATTTTACTAGACGAAACGTCTTTCTCCGCGAAAGTATTCTCCTTGTTTGTTTTGATAAATTGCGTCTTTGCATAATTAATAATCCCGTTTAAATCATAAAAACTTTTTCCGTAACTGCCGTAGCATATCGGCGTATCTTTAGCAACCGTTAATACCGTTAAACCTCCCGTTATTTTTAAATCGTTAAACTCCGCTTTAAACTTTTCACTAAAAGGACAGTTAATTTTTTTTACGGTACTATCTTCGCCAGAAATAAACAGGGTATAATTTTCGTTTAGTTTAGTTAAGAATTCAAAATTAAACGTCGTTTTATCGTCTAATTTTTCAACGATAGCAAAGCCTTTTAAGTTAATATCGCTATTATTTGTTTTTTTAAAAACTATAACTTTTTTAAAGTAATTAACCATATTTATAATATATTATTGTTTACTAAATAATATAACGTAAATTATCGAAATATTACTACTTTTGTTATATCAAAAAGCGTTAAATTTTTAACTATAAAAGATAAAAATTACTTAAAAACCATTTACATATTGCTTAATTTATGTTAAAATAATATTGGTGTAGTTTGGGTTTCTTTTAAACGTAGTTTAAACCCTAAATTACCGCTTAATTTTGTAA
This sequence comes from Christensenellaceae bacterium, assembly GCA_045606165.1. GTDB lineage: Bacteria > Bacillota > Clostridia > Christensenellales > Borkfalkiaceae > HGM11412. The sequence goes on along the minus strand of JAZURK010000149.1, from coordinate 1,108 downwards.
TATTTTTAGGAGGCATTATAAATGACTAACAACAAACAAGTATTAAAGTTTGTAAACGATGCTGTAGAACTTTGCCAACCAGAAAAAGTAGTTTGGATTACTGGCGAAGAAGCACAACTTGAAGAACTTCGTAAAGAAGCATTATCAACAGGCGAACTCATTAAACTCAACGATGAAAAACTCCCTGGTTGTTACCTTCACCGTTCTGACGTAAACGACGTAGCGCGTGTAGAAGGAAGAACTTTCATTTGTTGCAAAAACAAAGAAGACGCAGGCCCAATCAACAACTGGATGGACCCTCAAGAAGCATACTCTAAAGTAGGCGAAATCTTCAAAGGTAGCATGAAAGGTAAAACAATGTACGTTATTCCATACTCAATGGGCGCAGTTGGTTCTACTTTCAGTAAAGTTGGTATCGAAGTTACTGACTCTATCTACGTTGTAGTATCTATGAAAATTATGACAAGAATTGGTAAAGCAGTTCTTGACGTTCTTGGCGACAGCAACGATTTCGTTCGTGGTCTCCACTCTAAAGCAGACCTTGACGCTGAAAAGAGATATATTCTTCACTTCCCTGAAGACAACACTATTTGGTCTGTTAACTCTGGTTACGGCGGAAACGTTTTATTAGGTAAAAAATGTTTCGCTCTTCGTATTGCATCTTACCAAGGTAAAAAAGAAGGCTGGATGGCTGAACACATGCTTATTTTAGGCGTTCAAAAACCTAACGGTGAAATCAACTACATTTCAGCAGCGTTCCCATCTGCTTGTGGTAAAACTAACCTTGCAATGCTTATCCCACCTAAATCATACCTTGAAAAAGGCTATAAAGTATGGTGCGTAGGCGACGATATCGCTTGGATTAGGGTAGGTAAAGATGGTAGACTTTGGGCTATCAACCCTGAAAACGGTTTCTTCGGCGTTGCTCCAGGTACTAATAAAAAATCTAACTTCAACGCTTTAGAATCTACTATGAAAGACACTATCTTTACTAACGTTGCTTTAGACCCCAAAACCAATACCGTTTGGTGGGAAGCAATGGAAAAAGATACTGCCGACAAGAAGATGCCCGAATATCTTATCGATTGGACTGGTAAAGAATGGTGGC
>JAZURK010000148.1:0-6689 GCA_045606165.1 Christensenellaceae bacterium | reverse complement strand
GCTTGATATGATAGAAGATATCAATATCGTACACCACTATAAAGCGTATAAAAAACAATAATCAAAAACGGAAAGGCAAGTCGCCTTTCCGTTTTTATCTTTATTTTTGAAATATTCAATGCCAAAATGGCACTTTGTATAATATGAAATTTATTATAAAATCTTAAAAACCACTTGCATTTTTTTGATTTTAGTGTATGATATATTTAAGACTTAAAGGAGACTAGTTTTTTTATGGATAAATCTTACGATTTAAACCTTGGTAAATGGGGGCCGTACAATAAAGAATTTGCGGGCGCGCTTAGTATTGCCGACGAAAAATCAGGCACTACTTTTAACGTTGAAATGTTCCCCGGTTTATATGGTAGAAACATTATGGTTTCTACACTTTTAACGGACGGTGGCGTTAAACCTTTTGCTTGCAACCCTAACCGCACAAACTACACCTACCGCTACGAAATTGAGTGGAAAGATAAAATTTACGTTGACGTTAACTATAATATCTCTCACGATAAGCGTGTGGATATTAAGTGTGATTTCGTTAATAATACGGATATTGCGCAATCGCTTGAAATTAATCTTTGCGCGTCTATTCAACCGCTTAAAGAATATTTAGGCGCTATATTTACTGGCTATAAACCGATAATCAAACCCGTTTTAAATGGCAATACTAAAAGTTTAAACGCGCTTGATTACGTTGATATTAAAACGGCGCAAACGGTAGCAAGCAGTGGCTTTTTGCTTGGCGAAGGAAATACTAAATTTTCTACGTCGTTTAGCGGAACGGCTCTAGTTAGCAATCATTTTAACAGTCCTAATCACTTTGCTAAATACGAGATAAACGAAGAAATTACTTCTTTTGGCGTTAGGTACAAAGCGGATAATCCTTTAACTTTAACGGCTATAATAGATGGCGAAAAATACCAACTTAACCTTGAAAAATCTAATAATTTTACTTACTTTGGTATAGAAATTCCTAAAACTAACGCTAAAACTTTAACGATTATTCCGTCAAGCGCTGTTACTATCGACAGCATTTGCTACGGCGAAAACGCTAAACAAGTAGAATATAAAACTATTCCGTTTGAGTTTGGCGCCGAAAGAGAAATTATGGGCGTTGACCGTGACGTTACAGACCAACCTATAATATCGGGTAGCGATAGATACCTTAAACTTTACTACAAGCAAATAAACAAAACTTATATTATTAAGTGGGATTACCCTATCAAACTTATCCGCCGTTTTTACTGCGACGATATAAGAAGTATGCTTGAATACAAAGTTAACGACCACGTTAACCATTGGTGGAGTAGCACGGGCGACGCCATTTACGATAATATCGTATCTAACCCCGTTTACCTTAACGCAAACGAACGAAAAACTATAACCTTTACCGTTTACGAAGAAAACGACAATACGCCGTACGTAGATAATTCGTTTAATGCGCAAGGCGAAAATAATAAATATGCTTACCCTATATCCTTAACAAGGGCTAACCTATTTTTAAACACGGTATACCCTATTTATTCGCGTAGAAACTTTATCCGCCACAATACGCCGGGTAGAATTTGGAACTGCTTATATACTTGGGATAGTGGGCTTATAGGCGTTGGTCTTTCAAGTAAAGATTTCGACGCGGGGCTAGAAAACCTTAAAGCCTACTTAACGCCTGAAAATGATAGACACAGTCCGTTTATAATGTCGGGTTCAACAGTTCCTACACAAGTTTTACTTTATAAGTATTTGTTCGATAAATACCCAAGTAGGCGAGCGGAACTTAAAGAAATTTACCCTATGGTAAAACAAATTTACTATTGGTATGTAAATTTAGACAAAGACACAGGCTTAAAAAGCGGAATTTTACACCCTTGGGCGTATAATTACAATAGTGGCGGTTGGGATGATTATCCACCGCAAAAGTTTATTCAAGCAAACACCGCTTTTAGTGACGGCTATGCTAACTACACTAACACCACGCCTGTTATAACTTCGGCATTTACCGTTTTAATTGCTAAAATCTTAAAAGAAATTAGCCTTTACTTTGGCTTTGAAAACGATTTTGACGGGTTTATTACAAAGACTTCTAACGCTATTGAAAATCTTTTATGGGATGACAATGCGGGATATTACTCTTACCTTGTTCACGACGAAAACGGCGAACCTAAAGGCTTTTTAACTCACCCCGACGGCACTAACTACAACCAAGGCTTTGACGGCGCTTACCCAGTAGTTGCAGGAATTTCAAGCGAATATAGAACTAATCGCGTTTTACAAAACGTTTAGGACGGACTTTTAACGGAATACGGCTTATCGGTTGTTGATACTAGGGCAAGTTTTTTTTCTAAAATTGGGTATTGGAACGGCTCTGTTTGGGTTCCGCACGGTTGGATTTTTTGGAATTCTTTACTTGACCTTGGCGAAACTTCGCTTGCCGAACAAATTGCTAAAACTTACCTTGATAAATGGGCAACGGAAGTTAACACAACCTATTCGCACTTTGAAAACTTTAGGCTTATAAACGGCAGGGGGTCGGGTTTCCATAACTTTTCGGGACTTTCTTCACCAATGCTTGATTTTTACTCGGCTTACTTTACATTAGGGCACGTTTCTTGCGGTTTTGAAACGCTTATCATTGATAAATCGGAAAGCGAAATAAAATATCAAACGGTAAAAGACAACGCGTATATTTTAGTTTGCATTAATAAAACGGAATTTACCGTTAACAGCGAAAAAGTTAAACCTATACACTCTTTTGCAAACGCTAAATATATACCTATTAAAAAAGGTAACGGAACAATTTTAATGAAATAGTTAAAATGCTTGGCAAGTTTTTGCCAAGCATTTTTTATAAATTAATTATATTTTCTTGTCTATTGCCGTTTTGGTCGCATAAATACACGTCGGTTTTAACGGAATTTTCACTAAATAAAGCATAAATTTCTATTTCTTCATTAACCCACTCTTTTTCAATAGGTAAATAGAAAGTGTAATATCCGTTTGCCTTAACCGTCATATACTCAAACGGATTTACGGGATAAGAAGGTGCTCGTGAAGGAAAAGCGTGATACTTGCCGTCAACTTTTGCTACGCAATAAACGTTTTCATTGCCCGTTTCACCTTCGCAGGCAACCGCTAAATAAGGGTATTTAGGTAAACTATCTACCTTAAACTTGCCGTATAATGCGTTTTTACATTTTTTGCTTTCGTATAAAGCAAATAAGTTATTGGCTTTTGCGTTTTTAAGTACCACTTCTTGATTACCGTTAAAAAGTTTAATAGTATAAATCCTATCAATAGGCTCGGGTATTTTTAAAAACGCTACGTTTTTTTGCAAAATATTATAAACGGCTTTTTTTCTAACCCCGTCAATTTCACGATAAGCGTGATTGCTGTTTGCAAAATACCCTTGCTTTTGGGTGCAAAGCGTTTCCACCTTTTCAAGCGGTGCTTTTACCCACGATTTTAAATCGAGTGAAATTTCAGCAACGTCTTTTACTATTTGCTCGGCAAAGTTTTCTTTATCGCTACCGTCAGATTCAAAATATTCTATCTCTATACGCGTTGCTTGTTGTATTCCGCCAAAATTTACACGTAAACAACCGCCGTCTATACGACAACCGCCATCATAAATGCGGGATTTAGTATCGTAAATGGTACTTGAGTCGCCGTCAAACGGAATATCCCCGTCACAACCCCTTAAAAGATAGGATTGTTGATTGAAAAAGGCGTTTCTTGCATCTTGTACTTGTTTAATTTGCGTTTCGCCCGAACGAGAAAGCGAACGTTTTTCAAGCGAATCATTATCCAAATTAAAACAAGCGTTTTCATATAATTCTTTAGCGTTTAATGGAACTTCTATTTTAGTTAACGATTTTAAATAAACGGGGGCTTTAAGCCTATTATCTTTTACGCTAAAAGATAAATTTTTAATAACTTTATCAGTTTTAGGGTTATATAAATATGCGGAATTTTCTGCGTCTAAAATATTAATTTTATCTATAATTCCGTCAGTTTCGTGAATAACTTCGTATTCGCAACCCACAATTTGATTATCGGCAACTTTAACGTCACAAATTTCAATTAAACTAGCGCGGAAAGGCGCAAGTTTTATACTAACTTTACTGCCGTAATCAAAAGTGCCGATAAATTTACCTGTAGGAAAATGTAAAGTTACTGCTACTTTTTTACATTTTTTTAAGCCGATTTGTTCGTTTAAAGGTATTTGTATAATTTTTTCTTGCCAACTATCGTTGCCCGTTGCTAAAAACCGCCTGTTTTTACTACCCCTTAATATCGCGTCTTTGCCTAAATCACAAGGCGGTAGCATACCGTTAACTAAAATATCACGATGACGACGGTGCAAATTGAAAATTCTTGCAAGTTTAGGTAGTTCATCATCACGAAGTAGCCAAGGATTAGCAAAAATTTCAGGTGCTAATATTAAACAATGGTTAAACGCTTGATAAATAAGTTCATCTTCAAAAAAGTCAAGGCAGGAAGAAAGACAAACGCCGTGGTCTTCACCAAGCCTACTTAAATTTGGCGAATACCCCCTAAAAAACATAAACGCACGGTTATGCGGTGCTGTTACCCTGTTATAGGCGTGCACGTCTACGTACGTTTCTTCGCCACGCCAAAAGAAAGGCAAAGTGTATTTCTCCATTTCGCCAAGTTCACAATGCTGTAAAACTATTAAATCTTTACTGTATTTTTGACAGTTTAGTATCGTTTTCTCAAACTCTTTACGCTTGCTTTGCCTTAAACCACCACAAACGGAGTCAACTTTAAAAAGTGCCCAATTATAGTCTTTACAAAGGTTAACAAGAAGTTCTCGCCTGCTTTGAGCATCACTTTCGGTTTCGCCATATCCGTCAGGACCACACCAAACACCCATACGCGTACCCATAAGTTTGGCTTTCTCTACCACACTTTTGTAGCCGTTTGGGTATTGTTTTTTAAGTTTTTCGCCATCTAAATTTTCATACCCGCTTAAAGCACCGTCTAAATTACCGGCGTCCCATGCGTAAATATCAAGTTGCATTCCGAATTTTTCTTTAAGATAATTAAAGTAAGCAAGGTTTATTAAAGTGTGTTCTTCAGTAGCACCTTCCATAGTGTTATTTATCCAAGAAAAATACTCGCTTTTAGGCAGGGTTTTTTCGGTGTTATTTAGTTTTTTAACCTTTTTATTTTTCATAAGCCACCATTTATTTTACATAATTATAACACAGCAAAACCCCTTATTCAACACTTTTTAAAAATTAAAACCGCCCTTCATAAGAAAGGCGGTATAATAATTATTATTCTTGAGTTTTAGCAAGCGCTTTTGCTTTTTCCTTTTCGGTGAAGTAGATAGGCTTGCCTTGTTTTCTCCATTCCATAAACTCGGCTGTTGCAGTAAACATAACGTCGCCAGACGAGTTAAGCGCAGTTTCAACAGAGTCTTGAATAACGCCGATAATAAAGCCAACGCCAACTACTTGCATTGCTATATCAGCTGGAACGCCTAAAAGCGAACAAGCCATAGGGATAAGTAAAAGCGAGCCACCAGGTACACCCGATGCGCCACACGCGCCAAGCGTTGCAACAAAACAAAGAAGTAAAGCGATAAAGAAGTTAACCGGAATACCCATAGTGAAGGCTGCAGATAAACTCATAATAGCGATAGTGATTGCAGCGCCGTCCATATTGATAGTTGCGCCAAGCGGAATTGCTACCGAGTAATATTCTTCATCTAAACCAAGGTCAGAACAAAGTTTCATATTAACAGGGATATTCGCAGCGGAACTTCTTGTAAAGAAGGCTTGAATACCACTTTCCTTTAAACAACGAAGAACGAGCGGATATGGATTTCTTTTAAGGCATAAGCCAATGATAAGCGGATTGATTACAAGCGAGAATACAAGCATTGTGCCAACAATTAAAAGCACGAGTTTACCATAGTCAACAAAGATATTCATACCAAGTTCGCTTACCGAACTAAATACTAAACCCATAACGCCGATAGGTGCAAGTTGAATAACCCAACCAACGATTTTGCTAACGCCTTTAGATAAATCGCCAATAACTTCTTTAGTTTTTTCGCTGGCAACAAATCTTAAAGCAATACCAAGCATAATAGCCCACGCCAAAATACCAACGAAGTTACCGTTTATAAGCGCAGAGATAGGATTTTGCACAAGGTTAGCAAGAAGTGCAGAGAACACTTCGCCAAGACCTTCTGGTGGGTCGTAACCAGTAATTCCTTCTGCTAAAGGAATATTTACTTTAAAGATATAACTAGCAACAACTGCTAAAAACGATGCAAGTAAAGTTGTTGATAAATAAAGGCAAATGATTGTAAAAAATCTTGAACCCATATTTTTACCAGCCGATGCTAAAGCGCTAGTAATAAGTATAAATACAAGTATAGGCGCAATAGCCTTTAACGCGCTTGCAAATAAAGTACCGAATACGGCAATAAACGTTGCATCGGGTAAAACGAGTGCAAAAAATACACCGATTGCAAGACCGATAGCCACACGAGCGATAAACGGAATTCTCATAATTCCTTTACCTACCGACTTAAAGAAATTGCCGATAACTGTAAGAAAATTGTTTTTAGTGTTTTCCATAATTTTTTCCTTTGAATTTTATTACTTTGATATTGTAGCATTTTTTAACAAAAATTGCAAGCCTTAACATATCTT